>NZ_LWFH01001887.1:0-1611 GCF_001635725.1 Oleiphilus sp. HI0066 | reverse complement strand
CGTGTTTGATAGACCAGATGCGGGAGAGCGAGCTGTTCTCGTCCACTTAGACTTTCCAAATGAAAATGACCGTGAAGATGCGCAGGAGTTTCGTGAACTTGTGCGTTCGGCAGGTGTTGAGCCTGTTGGGATCGTTACCGGTAGTCGATCGCAACCCAGTGCGCGTTTTTTTGTAGGTTCCGGAAAGTTAGAAGAAATAATTACGGAAAAAGCAGTAACCGACGCTGATGTGGTGTTGTTCAATCACGCTCTCTCGCCTAGTCAGCAGCGTAACCTTGAGGGCTCCCTTGAGTGCAGAGTGATCGATCGGACTGGTGTGATCCTTGATATCTTTGCGCAGCGTGCTCGTACTCACGAAGGCAAGTTGCAGGTAGAGCTTGCGCAGTTAGAGTATATATCAACGCGTTTGATTCGTGGCTGGACTCACTTAGAGCGTCAAAAGGGTGGGATCGGTTTACGTGGTCCGGGTGAAACGCAGCTTGAAACTGATCGGCGTCTCCTACGTGGACGTATTAAAGCATTAACGGGGCGTCTTGAAAAAGTACGCAAACAGCGAGACCAGGGTCGCAGATCTCGTACTCGAGCTGAAATTCCCACGATTTCTTTGGTGGGCTACACCAATGCCGGTAAATCGACATTATTTAACCGGCTGACAGACTCGGGTGTTTATGCCGCTGATCAGTTGTTCGCAACACTAGATCCAACACTTAGGCGTATTGATTTTCCCGATATTGGTCGTGCCATTTTGGTAGATACGGTCGGGTTCATACGGCATTTACCTCACAAGTTAGTTGATGCGTTCAGAGCAACGCTAGAAGAAACAATATCGGCTACGCTTTTGCTGCATGTTATAGACGGTGCTGATTCAAGAAGGTTGGACAATATAGAGGCAGTCGAACAAGTTTTAGATGAAATAGGCGCGGGCGATGTTAAGGTCCTCCGAGTCTATAATAAGATCGATTTGTTGGACGATGGCGTAAGTAGAATTGATCGCGATGAAGATGGTGCTCCTGTAAGAGTGTGGTTGTCAGCAAACTCGGGAGAGGGAACTGATTTATTGTCTGATGCAGTCGCTGAGTTGTTAAGCGATGAGGTTATGCACTGCATACTTCGACTTCGCCCAGAGCAAGGTCGGCTCAGAGCGATGTTATTTGAGTCAAATCATGTCATTCAGGAAGAGTATGATGATAAAGGGATGGCACGTGTTGAAGTTCGTTTGCAGACCAGCGATTTTGAAAGAATGCTTAAACGCTGCAATGTTCCGCGCGCGGATTTGCTGATTGATAGGCTGTAAGAGAGCTCAGAACTTTCTGACTAAGATTTCATAATAAGGAGCATTCTGTTTGCTTGCTCCTTTTGGCGCAGCGATTTACGATTGCTGTGAATGTTTTAAATTAAAACTGATGACAACAACGGGGTAATCTATGGCTTGGAATGAGCCGGGTAATTCTAATGGGAAAGACCCATGGGGTAATAATAATCGTGGTGGCAATCAAGGCCCGCCGGATTTAGATCAAGCGCTTAAACAATTGATGGACAAGCTAAACGGGCTGTTTGGCGGGTCAGGAAATGGCAATGGCGGTTCTGATAATAACGGTGGTAAGCAGGGCT
>NZ_LWFH01001886.1:0-564 GCF_001635725.1 Oleiphilus sp. HI0066 | reverse complement strand
GACGGGCAAAAACTCTACGACCTAGACATTGAAGCCGGCTCTCGCGAGCAAAAGAAAGCAAACATTTATAAAGGCAAAGTAACCCGTGTTGAACCTAGCCTAGAAGCTGCTTTCGTCGATTTCGGTGCCGAGCGACACGGCTTCCTTCCTCTTAAAGAAATTTCAAAAGAATACTTCAAGCCAAGCGCTGGCAAAGGCCGCGTTAACATCAAAGATGCGATCAGCGAAGGCCAAGAAGTAATCGTACAGGTTGAAAAGGAAGAACGCGGTAACAAGGGTGCTGCACTCACTACGTTTATCAGCCTAGCTGGTCGTTACTTGGTACTCATGCCAAACAACGCAAGAGCCGGCGGCATTTCTCGCCGAATTGAAGGGCCAGATCGCGCACAGCTAAAAGAAGCAATGTCTGGCTTAAACATGCCTAACAGCATGGGCGTTATTGTTCGCACTGCAGGCGTTGGTCGAAGTACTGAAGAACTACAATGGGACCTTGACTACCTTGTTCAATTTTGGGATTCCATTAAGACTGCGTCTGAGAGCCGCCCCGCTCCTTTCTTAATCTAC
>NZ_LWFH01001885.1:0-896 GCF_001635725.1 Oleiphilus sp. HI0066 | reverse complement strand
CTTCCCAGCGCAATAATGCCTCAAAGCCACTAATCGACATGTCTCTGAGATTAATCAGTGGCTGATAATAAATTTCGAGCTTTTCGTCGCGTAGCGCATTTTGGAGTTTGTTCTTGATCGTGTTTTTGAGCATGACGTCTTGCAACATGCTGGGTTCAAAAAAGGCGAAAGTATTACGTCCTGAGTTTTTGGCGTGATACATCGCGGTATCTGCTTTGCGAATCAATTCTTCTGTTGTTACACCATCATCAGGGAAAAACACTGTACCTAAACTACACCCGAGCTGCAGTTGTGCATTGTTATGCGCAAAGTTTTCACGAAATGAATGAATGATTGATTCCGCAATATCTTCGGCTTCGCGCTTTGTATTGCAGGAGCATGTAGCGATGAATTCATCGCCCCCAAAACGCGCGACGTAGCCATTGTTATTATTGGCAATAAGTTCTTTTAAACGTTTCGCACTTGCTTGAAGAACGCGGTCGCCAACACTGTGGCCTAGACTGTCATTCACTTCTTTGAATCCATCTAAGTCAATAAAGAATAAGGCTAAGCGATTTGCTCCTGTTTGTTTCGAGATTTTTTCCATTTCATTGGTGAGATGTTTTTCGATATGACGTCGATTAGGCAAATGAGTGAGAGCGTCATTACTTGCCTGATATTCCAATTGATTCTCATATGACTCGCGTGCTTGGCGGAATTCAATCGCTTGCTGCTGTGCCTGATTCAATGCCTGAACTAGATCGGTTAATTCATCGTTGATCGGGGAACGATTCAGCTTAATAGGCGTATATTGATTTTGTTTCGTTCGCTCTATATCTCGTGTGGCGGTACTAATTGTGACCAAGTGATCGGTCACAAGTCGACGAACGATGATTTGAAGAAAGCATGCGAATAAG
>NZ_LWFH01001884.1:0-814 GCF_001635725.1 Oleiphilus sp. HI0066 | reverse complement strand
CGGTTGCGCTAGTATCGGTTCTTTATGTTCTAGGGATCGCAACAGGCGTTCTTTAACGATTATTTCGTTAACTCCTTATTGGCCGCAATTAGGTAGACCTAATTGCGGCTTTTTTTGTTGTCTTATATTTGTCTCTGTGAAGCGTGAAGAAAGAAGACATGCTTGGCGCTGGGAATGGATGATTACATTATTAAGCTAATTGATGCTGCTATTTTGACTCAGGCATTAGTGGATTGGTCGCCGGCTTAGGCTGTTGCTCTACTCATAAGGATTAGCCTAGGCCATAGCTGAGAAATCTTCTTGGCTTTTTATTCGGTCTATCCATTTTAGAATATTTGGGTAGTGATTTAGATCGAAGCCGCCATCATGCGCTACATGCGTATATGCAAACAAGGAAATATCGCAGGTTGTTATCGAGTCTCCAGTCAAAAAAGGTGTTTGCGTAAGTTGAGTTTCCATGATTCGAAGTGCTGAATTACCGCCTTCTTGTTTTGACTTGTATTCCTCCAGCCTTTCTTCGGGCAACCCAAGGTATTTGTTAATAAACCTTGCAACAGCAATATATGGTTCGTGGCTGTATTGTTCAAAAAACTGCCACTGATGCACTTTAGCTCGATGCCAGATATCGCTGGGGTATAGCGCGCTACCTTCGCATAGATAATTCAAGATGGCGTTCGACTCGCTAAGCGTCTCTCCTTGATCTGTTATGAGTAATGGAATCTTACCTGCAGGAGAAAGAGCTAGAATTTTTCTGGTTTTGGTTTCGCCCTTCAGGATGTCTATATGAATCCAATCATGCTCAATGTTGAGAAGC
>NZ_LWFH01001883.1:0-1002 GCF_001635725.1 Oleiphilus sp. HI0066 | reverse complement strand
GCAATAAAAACCTGTTCGAAGAATTTAAAGATCTTCCAGAAGATTGGCTAAGACAAAAAGTGAACACGGTATTTGCGTTAAAAAACCGTTCATTTATGACATGGGAACAACGTCCTTATCTATTTCAGTTCCCTAATTATCGACCAATTACCGGTACTGAGAAATTCATGTACCAAAACATCACCATATCACCGCTAGTTTCTTTGGACGGAAGCGTCAATCAAGCTGTAATCATTATTTACGATGTCACCGACATCGTAGCGAACCGTAAAGCTCTTGAAAAAGCCAACGATGAATTACAGATGCTTAGCCGCACAGATCGACTGACAGAACTCTACAATCGTGGCTATTGGGAAGAATGCCTTGTTCGAGAGTACGCCCGTTACACGCGTTATAAAACTGAATGTTCCGTTGTCATGCTAGATATCGATCACTTCAAAAAGGTGAATGACACCTACGGACATCAAGCCGGAGATGCTGTGATTCGTAAGGTCTCTTCGCTCGTACGTGACAATTTAAGAAAAACAGATATCGCTGGTCGATATGGCGGCGAAGAATTTGGAGTTATTCTTCAAAATACTGATTCAGATTCAGCCGTTTATTTTTGTGAACGCTTAAGAAAATCAGCCGAAAAATGTGTCGTGACGCATGACGGACAAGAAATCAAATTTACTATCAGCCTCGGTATTAGTCAGGCCGATCCGAACCTTATGGATTACAAAGCTTGGTTAGAGCAAGCAGACCACGCACTTTATGCAAGTAAGGAAGGCGGTCGAAATCAAACTTGGGTCTATTCAAAAGTCTGAGTACACTACGCGCTTTACCAACACTTATGGAAAAAGCGCTTGAACATCTGCCACGTTAATCTTGCTCGCGGCTTCAGCGGGGGCGAAAGCCAGACAATTTTGCTAATCAAAGAGCATCTTCGCCTTGGCTATCACGTTAACGTTGTCGCTAAAAAAAACTCCCCCTTTTCGAATGCATGTAAAGCATTGGAATGCT
>NZ_LWFH01001882.1:0-787 GCF_001635725.1 Oleiphilus sp. HI0066 | reverse complement strand
GCGCCGGCATTTTCTTCATCTAATTCGATCTCACGAGAACTTACCTCCAGACCTAATCCCGTGCCTAATACGTTTTGCCAACCAAGTCGCGCGCCTGTAGAAGATCGATCAGTGCGCGCTCTTGCTACATTCGCAACATAAGGGTCCGCATAGACTTCAGTTGGTAACGCACTAAAAAGAAACGCACCATAAACGATACCTTTTTTAGAAAGCTCTTGTTTCACTCCCAATTGGAATGCCAAGTCGTAACGTACTAAGTCTTCCAGTGCGACACCCAAATAGGCCTGTGTGCGGGATTCAGCAAAGGTGTAATTCACCTCACCAGTAATGAAAGGAGCCACACTCGATTCTGTTTCCGGATCTGCATTAATGCTTTTAATTGTTTGGTCACTTAACTTGCCACTCGTGCCCGCAACTAAGTTACTTGAATACTCAACAGCAGAAGCACCACCCACGACTGAACCACTAAAGCCAGACTCTTTAGGGATTGGTTTTAATGGCGCAGAATGCAAAAGTGTACTGAAGGCAAAACTACCGATCAGAGCGATCGCAGAATAGACATGATTCATATTACTTTCCCTGACAATAATTGTTAGTGCGGCCAATATACAGCTCAAAATATAATAGTTGAGATCTTATTGGTTTACCAAATTCATGGCCTGAAACTAGCGACGCCGCAAGCAAGAACCTGTAAAAGGCTCACTCGCGGCGTTTTAAGATGAGATGAAGTTTGTAAGAAAAAGCCCATATCAAGAAAGATATGGCAGGCTATCTAACTTAAACCTTG
>NZ_LWFH01001881.1:0-1051 GCF_001635725.1 Oleiphilus sp. HI0066 | reverse complement strand
ATTCCATTCCTTGGGTTTGAGCGAGCATGCGTTCTACAGGGCCGCCGGGAGCTGCTTGGACAATCACAAAGTTGAGAAGCATGATCCCAAACAGGGTAGGGATCATAAGAAGCAAACGCTTAAATATGTAGGCGGGCATTTCTGTTACTTCACCCACCAAGCGTCTAAGTAGATGCCCGATTTTGGTGTAACTTCGGGATGAGCAAGCTTCTTGCTATACGCGATGCGATCAACTGGGTTGTACCAATTTGGAATCGCGTAATGGCCCCAGAGTAATACTCGATCTAAAGCTCTCGTGCTAGTGATAAGAGATTGTCTATCTGGAGAGCTAATAACCATTTCAATTAGTTCGTCGACAACTGGGTCGTTGATACCTGCATAATTACGTGATCCCGGCACAGCAACTTTACTGGAGCTCCAATACTCACGTTGTTCATTGCCTGGCGAATTAGATTGGCCAATGCCACTGACAACGACATCGAAATCAAAATCGCGCAAACGATTAATATACTGAGTTGTATCAACAACTGTAATTCTTGCATCAATGCCTAGTCTTTCTAAATTCTTAATGAAAGGCTGAACGACTCGTTCAAAGTCTTTTTGGAACATTAAGAATTCGAGTTTAAATGGGTTTCCATTTTGATCAACGCGCTTGCCGTTCTTAACGTCGTAGCCAGCTTCCTTTAACAAGCTCATCGCTGAGCGCAGATTTTTGCGAATAGAGTTTGGTTTTGCTGTGCTTGGTACAGAATAGGGCGTGGTAAATACTTCTGCTGGAAGCTGTTTCTTAAATTTTTCTAAGATGGCAAGTTCTTCGCCTTCTGGGACGCCGGAAGACGCCAATTCAGAGTTTTCGAAATAGCTCGAAGATCTTTTATAAGCACTGTGGAATAAGTTGCTGTTAGTCCATTCGAAATCAAAGGCATAAGTGAGCGCGCGTCTTACTTTAGGATCGCTCAAGTATGCTTTGCGGGTATTGAGAACGAATGCCTGCATACCCGATGGGCGTTCGTGTTTGATTTCTTCTTTGATTAGCTCGCCTGAATCGAAC
>NZ_LWFH01001880.1:0-1054 GCF_001635725.1 Oleiphilus sp. HI0066 | reverse complement strand
AGGACGTTTCAGAGAAACCTTTTTCGGCGAAAAGGAGTTCAGCAGCATCTAAGATTTTGTCAACGGTTTCTAATTGAGGCATTTAAGATAATCTATTCTAAACAACTGTTTCAAACATACGTTTGACCACGCAAGCTGTCAAGAATTGCCTTGTTAATTTGTCTAAGGTGACAAATTAATTTCCCCGCCCTCGCTCAAATAAATCGTTTGCAGTTTTTTATAAGCGCGCTGTGCTTCAACGACGAACTGCGCATAGAGGCGAAAATGGCGTGGGCTGCTCAACACACGATGAAGCTGATTAGCTTTTGAATATTGGATTAGAACGTTAAATTGATTGTTATATAGATGTTGATTGTAACGACCGAGTGCTGAGCAACGCCAGGCTAAGCCACCCACACCCTCAAGAAATTGAACATGTGATCTTGCCTGGGACACCAAGAGGTTTCGTTTCGCCGCCAGCTCATAAAGTGTCGCTCTGCCAGTCACAATGCTTTGAAGACTAGTGAATGCCAATACACAACACAGCACAAAAACGCCGAAAGAGATCCCAGCAATTACTGGGTGAACGATGCCTGTCAACGCGACGATAAAGGCACCGAGCGAAACGCTCCCACCCATCAAAAAAATATCACGCATTTTCTTAGCTTGATCAAACTCCCAATTGTTCGGGTAATCATCAAGCGTTAAGGAAGGTATGCTCAACAGATTTACTCTTTCGCAACTTGCCAATAGCCTTTGTTGCATCGCTATATCGTGTTGAGTTGCTTCGTCTACAGGAGAGCTTAGTAATGTTTTAGGTCTATTCGTATTCGGATCATGCGAACTATAACTTGCAGAAGCATCTCCACTGCGGCTCTTAGTTTCGCCTAGTGGTGGGTTTTGACCATGCGCTTTATCAGGAATATCTTTTTTTCTATCAGGGTTGCTAGCCAACGAAGAAACATCATCTCGAGTACTTGCACGACCCTCTCCATGATTAACTTTAGACAAGCGATAAATCCTTCTGTAAATTTGCCAATGTTATCGGCGTAACCGACAAAAACTTTAGCAAATT
>NZ_LWFH01001879.1:0-699 GCF_001635725.1 Oleiphilus sp. HI0066 | reverse complement strand
TCACCTCTCCTCGTTGATCTATAAGAAACGAGGAAGGTAAACCGACCAAGTGATATGCCCGCTGTGTCTTTCCTGTTTTTTCTGTCAGTACGGTATAGTCAACCGGATAATCCGCTAGAAATCCAAGCGCCTCAGCTGAGTCTTCATCTAAGTTAATCGCAATCACTTGAAAGTCGTCTGGTGAGAATTCCTTTTGCAAGCGATCTAGCGCCGGTAGCGATTGTCGGCAAGGCCCACACCACGACGCCCAAAAATCGAGATAGATAACCGTACCACGGTAATCACTCAACCGATGCATCGTGTCGTTAGCTAATTCTTTAAGATGAAAATCAGGCGCTGCTACGAAATCGGCCCGTGAGATTGAGGAAATTAGAAGAAGTAAAATAAAAATGAGATGCTGCATTCTCATTACCAATGCGATACCAAATGTCCTAAGACTTAATGATAAAGCATTGGTTCAAATGAAACAGAGCTTAGACGCACATTTGGTTGCAGCCGCCGAGCACACCGAGTGCTGGTAAATCAAGAATCTGCAAATCGGTTCGCTTCACATCAATCAACCCGTCTCGCTGGAAGCGTTTGAACAAACGACTGATGGTTTCCGGAGCAAGATTAAGATGATTAGCGATATCTCTACGTGGCACCATTAAATTAAAGCGCGTATCAGAATATCCGCGTTCTTTGTAACGAGCAGATAAA
>NZ_LWFH01001878.1:0-1206 GCF_001635725.1 Oleiphilus sp. HI0066 | reverse complement strand
GCGGACTTGTTCCTTTGCCTGGGGGCACTCATGACGTGGTCCGTGTTAGTCAATCTGATATATCTGCCTTGAATTTGAATGGTGGCGCTGAATATTTCTTCAGTGCTCTTTAGTAGCTTTCTGTCTTAGGAGAGTAACTCAATGATGGTGATTCGACCTATCCATGGTCATGATCTGCAAGCGCTTGTTGACCTAGCTGAAGGGGCTGGAGTCGGCGTGACGACTTTACCTAAAAATCCCCCTTTGCTAGAGCAACGGATTTTCAATTCGGTACGCTCTTTTCGCTGCTCTCAACCTAAAGAACGCGGAAACTATGTTTTTGCTCTTGAGGATACCGAGACAGGAAAGGTGGTCGGAGTCAGTGCTATTGAAGCAGCCATTGGCCTCGAACAGGTTTGGTACAATTATAGAATCTCAAAAGTTATTCACGCTTCACGAGAAATTGGTGTGCATACATCAAACGACATGCTCGTGATATCGAATGATTTAACCGGAGTGTCTGAACTGTGCACACTGTTTTTAGATGCTAGCGCGCGGTCAGGGAACAATGGTCGTTTATTGTCGAAGTGTCGCCTTCTCTTTTTAGCCGAGTTCAAAGAGTATTTTAGTGAAAAAGTGATTGCAGAGATGCGTGGCTACTCTGATGAGAATGGCATCTCTCCATTTTGGGAATCCTTAGGTAAGAAGTTTTTTCAAATGGAATTTTCTTTAGCGGATTATCAAGTCGGGCTTGGTAACAAAGAATTAGTCGCAGAGCTGATGCCCAAGTACCCCATTTATTTGTTCTCTCTTACTAAAGAGGCGCGTGCAGTGATTGGCAAAACGCATGACAACACGCGTCCAGCATTAGAAATGCTCAAGAAAGAGGGTTTTCATTTCAATCAATTGATAGACATTTTCGATGGTGGCCCAGTCGTTGAGAGCTTCGTTGAAGATGTGCGCGGCGTTAGTGAAAGTGTGCTTTTGCCTTATCGCGTAGATACTAACTATGACGCTGAAATTGGTGCCCGTGACGATTGGGTTGTGTCTAATCGGCGGATGGAACATTTCCGTACAATTCTTGTCAGTAAAGATCAGATTCACGCTGATCATATAAGACTAAGTTCAGAACAATTCGATGCTTTGAATATCGATGATCAAGCTGAGCTTAGAGCTGTCCCACTTCGTTATATTTAGGATAAAGCTATGAGCCAATTAGGAGCTTTC
>NZ_LWFH01001877.1:0-1003 GCF_001635725.1 Oleiphilus sp. HI0066 | reverse complement strand
AGAATGATCGTGCGCATCAATGGATGAGGGAGAGGATATTTGAGGTTTTTGGGGAAGAGTAATATTTGAAAAGCCATTAGGCTGTTAACGGAATGCTCTATTGCTTAAAAACAGCGAAGACAGCCGATCGATAGATTAGATCGGCTATTAATCAAGAATAGTCAAAACCTATTGGCATTCTGAAGGAAGATGCTTTACTAGTAAGTTTTCTCCATAACAACTCCAATATACATTTCCTTCTTCAACATAAGGTTCCAGAACTATGTATTGTTCCTTCCCCTCTTCATTTATGCCAACTTGAGCTCCTATAACACCATTTTCATAGATCGCAATTTGTGAACTTTGGGTTGCATTAGAAATATAGTTTTCTGAATAGCCCAATGTTTGAAGTGACTCAGGCCACGCTTGATTAACCACGGCATATTCTGTTACTTCTTTGCTCACAGCTTCTGCATCTATATAAACTTCTGTATATCGAGCTTTTTGTACATAGTCTTGATATGCAGGTATTGCTACGGCAGCCAAAATACCAACTATCGCAATAGTAATCATCAACGATACCATACCGCCACCAGAGCCAAATCTAGGTACGAACAGAGATAAAAACCAAGCAAATGCATGGCGCGATGGATGATTGATCTCTCGTCCCTCGTTCATAGCCAACGCAGCTGCCATTCTTTTGGTTAACCAAGGATAATCACTTATTAATTCGTTGAATGACATCCAGAAACCATTTGTTTCGGATATTTGCGCTAAATAGGCATCAACATTGATCGACTTCCAGCGAGTATCACCTGCTGCAATAGCAGAAATTGCTGCCTTGATATCATCTTCAGATTGACAACACGCTACACCATAACGGTCACAAGTATATTCCTCTGCTCGCCTTAACGCTGCGCCCAGCAAGGGAAGTATCGAACTTGGAAGTATGAAAAAACTCCACAAAAGGTGATTGCGATGAATATGACCTAACTCATGCCCAATATAGAAATCTACAGCACTT
>NZ_LWFH01001876.1:0-999 GCF_001635725.1 Oleiphilus sp. HI0066 | reverse complement strand
ATAGGCTAACGTGGATCAAGGCAGAATTATCTTTCCGCGGCCTAAAGCAAGTAGTGTACGACCCAGAATCCCGAGTGAGAATACAGCACAACTCACCTCAATCCAAAAGCGAATACCAAACCATTAAGGCAGTCAAATTCATTGACGGTCGAGAGCAACCGGAATTTAGCTTAGCCGACATCCCTATAAGCAAAGATTTAACATCAATTATTGGTGGGAAATCGTCAGGAAAATCTTTATTACTTCATCATATTGCCAAAGCAATTAACCATGAAGCCGTCAAAGATGTTTCCTCCATTTCTAACTCCTCAACATATGAGCATTTAGCGAGATCACCTAAATTTGATTTCGAAGTTACTTGGGATAATGGCGATATCAGTAAGTTAAATGAGTTAGAAAACACAAAGCCTATTACATACATTCCGCAGCTGTATATAAATCAACTCGCAGAGAACGATGGAAAAGATCATCTAAATGAACTCGTGAAATCAATACTCTGCCAAAACGATAAATTCAAAGAGTTTATTACTTCGTCCGAGACCAGAATAGCAAAATTGGAGTTAGAACTATCAAACTCCATTAGCGAATATTTCTTGTTACGTTCCGAGTATGAAAATCAAATAGCTGAAAAATCTCGAATTGGTGAGAAAAAGGCGATTGAGAAAGAATCCACTCGCCTAGAGCTTCAAATAAAAACACTACAAGAAAAGTCTGGTTTCTCAGAAACTGAAAACGAGCTCTATCAACACCTTACCAAAAGGCTAAGTACGCTAAATGAGAGAAAAGAAACCCTCCAAAAGCTTTATCATACATCTAATATAATGGCTGCACTGTTTAATGACCAAAGCTCTAGTATTTTTGACTCTCTAAAACTGAATGCCAACTCAAAATTACCATCAGAATTCAATTCAAAATTTGTCTCTAAAATATTAGATAACGCAAGAGTAGAACTAACTACTGCCCTGCATAACTCCTCTGTTTTCGCTAAAACAAGAGCAG
>NZ_LWFH01001875.1:0-851 GCF_001635725.1 Oleiphilus sp. HI0066 | reverse complement strand
TGCGGTTATTCTTGGCAGTAACGAAATTGATACCGACACAGCTTTGGTTAAGCCTTTAAAGAGTGATGAAGAACAAAAAAGCGTTGCTCAAAGTGATTTGATTAAATACATCGTTGTTTGAATGCAGTAAACTACTGCGCGGCTGATTAGCTGCTAATAAGAAATTGAGTTAAGTGGAGTAATTTGTGGACGAGTTTAAGACCGAAGAAGAACAAATCGCAGCGATTAAAAACTGGTGGAAGAATAACGGTAGTTCTGTGTTGCTAGCCGTTGTTGCTGCTCTTGCAATTGTATTTGGTTATCGTGCATGGCAAAACAACGTAGAGAATGATAAAGCGACAGCCTCTGCGTTATATCAGCAGTTGGTTAGCATCTCTACCCAGCAAGCAGGCTTAGGCGACGACCAGTCAGCTAGCTTTATTGCGAACGAGCTTAAAGAGAAATTTATAGATTCTGAATATGCGCGTTTTGCAGCATTGTTCTTGGCGAAACAAGCCGTGACTGCCAAAGATTACGATACTGCGCTTGCAGAACTTGATTTCGTTTTAGAATCAAATGAAGACCCGCGTACGATCCACATCGTTAATGCACGTAAAGCTCGCATTCTATCAGCGAAAGGTGAGTATGAAGCTGCGCATGCTTTACTCGATGCATCAGATGAAGCATTCGCCCCTGCATATCTTGAAATTAAGGGCGATATCTACATTCTTCAAGGTGATCGCGAGTCAGCAAAAGAAAGTTATCTAGCGGCGTTTGATATGGTGAAAGATGCGCCACAACGAGCACCACTTTTAGGTGTCAAATTGTCTGACTTGGGTGTGGACACACAGAGCCTTTAGTCACCTTCATGG
>NZ_LWFH01001874.1:0-833 GCF_001635725.1 Oleiphilus sp. HI0066 | reverse complement strand
GATTTCGCCACTGCGATACATCCGTGCTTCGCGGCGCCGCTCGTCATCACTGTAATACCTAATCATATATTCCTTTACCGAAGCTTGTTTTTGTTTTGAATAACAAAAGTATAGACAGCGATGTTCAAAAGGTTATCGATAATCACAGGTTTTTTCATAATGTTTCACGGAACATTCGCTATGTCGTTGCAAAGCATTAACGTTTAGGTCAACATCGTGCCCACAAAGACAAACTTTCTGTTGTTAAAACAATAACCTGTCGGAAACGAAACGATATCAGTAGGTTAAATAAATGAGCGCTGAATTAGATAATATAAATGTTGCGAGCCAAGAACTCCTTATTACTCCCGCACAACTAAAGCAAGACATCCCTCTTACCGAGAAAGCGAAAGAAGTTGTCACTGAAGGTCGCGAAACGATCAATAATATCCTTGATCGCAAAGACAAGCGTATCTTCCTTGTTGTCGGTCCTTGTTCAATTCATGACATTGATGCTGCCAAAGATTACGCCCTAAGGCTAAAAGAATTGGCAGACAAAGTAAGCGACACTATTTACCTAGTCATGCGCGTTTATTTTGAAAAGCCACGCACAACGATTGGCTGGAAGGGATTGATCAATGACCCACATCTAAACGATTCATTTGAAATCGAAGATGGTCTTCATATTGGTCGTAAGCTTCTGATCGACATCGCAGAAATCGGCCTACCGACTGCTACAGAAGCGCTTGATCCGATTTCTCCGCAATACCTTCAAGACACAATCTCTTGGTCTGCAATCGGAGCAAGAACAACTGAATCGCAGACACACCGTGAAATGAGCTCTGGTCTGTCTG
>NZ_LWFH01001873.1:0-1039 GCF_001635725.1 Oleiphilus sp. HI0066 | reverse complement strand
TGAAATTGAGCGTTTGACTCTGGCTTATCAAGATAAGACTTAAACTTCGCGTGAATGATTTCGAGTTGAGCTCCTGGGATATATCCCAGTACAGGGTCTAAGAAATCATGATAAGACATCCGAAGATCAAGTCCGATGTAATTGCCATCTATGTCATGACCGGAGCGCGCTAACCAGCGGTGAGATCGATGGCCTTGGTCATCACGTGTTTTAGGCGTCGGTGTACTCGTAAAGCTTTGATCTACTTTAATTTTACTTCGTTCGGACAATAGTCTGATTGTACGCTTATTGTAATACGCAGCTTCATCAGGCTCTTCTTTAGCTCGGTATCGCGCGATGGATACTGCAAGTTCTATTGCCTGAGCTTTATGTTTGTCACTTAACACTGATGTTGATGTGAGCTCTGATACTTCCCGATTTCGTTCATTTAATAGCTGTTCAGCAAATTGCTGTGTCGCATAAGAAGTTTGATTACGGCGGTGCTTTAATGCTGTTTGCATCGAAGGTCTAAACCTTGCGCTCTTAATGAGTCCGGCTTCTTGCAAGGCTCTAACTGTATCGGCTGGAATTACATCTGTGCTGAATTGTTTTGATAACTCAAATCTTGTACTAGAAGCATCGAGAAGTGTTAGAAGATGATACGAGCAGTTCTCAGTAAAAAAGTAATAGTCGAAATGCGTATCTTTAATCTCCCAGACATGGAGCATGAATAGCTGCAATTCCTGATTGTTTATGTCTAGTTCGTATTCCCACACATCTCGGGATTCAAGGTAATTGTATTCTTTTACTTTTTCATAATACGGCAATACCGAAAAAACACCTGGGTAACCTCCATTCAGGCCTTTGTAGCTAAAAACAAGTTCGTTATCGTTCGGGTCGGCGTTGGCAGCATAATTAATACTGTACGAAAGTAGATCGCTTTTATGTGTAGAGCTGTCGATGCGCATTAGGGTATGACCAAACATCGATGAAGGGCTGTTCAAATATGCCGCAGGAAAGATCAGTGTTAAACCCTGCGCTGATACATCTTGAAGAAATT
>NZ_LWFH01001872.1:0-1137 GCF_001635725.1 Oleiphilus sp. HI0066 | reverse complement strand
AGCGCGTATTGTTCTTTCGATATCGTGGTCGTCGTAACTTTACATCCGTAATGTGTTGCTGCGTAGATCGCAAAGCCGCCCCAACCTGTTCCAATCTCAACAACATGATCTTGCTCACTAAGCTGTAGTTGCTCACAGATCCGTTTTAAGCGGAATTGCTGTGCTTCTTCCAAACTCGATTCTTCAGTTGGGAAAATTGCTGACGAGTACATCATGCTTGGATCTAAAAACGCTTCAAAAAAGTCATTACCCAAATCATAGTGTGAAGCAATGTTACGTTTTGAGCCTTTTTCGGTGTTCTGGTTCATGCGGTGCAAGATTTTCAGAGCAGGCTTAGATAAGGCCGCAAAGCCCCCTTCCATACCATCTAAAATATCCATGTTGCGCACCATCAAGCGCACTAACTTTGCTAAATCTGGCGTCGACCAATCGCCAGTCATATAGCTCTCGGCAGCACCGATACTTCCGCCGGTCATAATATCTACATAACACGACGCGTCGTTCACATGTAATTCGGCAATCAAATCAGCGTTATTGTCGTTTCCGAAACGATAAGTCTGGCCGTTATCGATAATACTCAGTGTTCCAGTATGCAAAGCCTTAAGCTGTGATAACACTGCTTTCTTAGCAATAGACTGGAAGCTAAAACGGCGCCCCTGAGGATAGGCATTAACGTGCTGTGTGTTCATAATAAACTCCCCACCTTAAAGGGCTGAATTCGCATTATTGTTGTGTTGATTATCACTGACAGATTCAGGGTGATCATAAAATGGACTACGTTTGATCCATAACTTCAACGCTTGCCAGTATATGCCAAGCACCACTTTAACTGTCATAAGAGGTTGCTTAAGCAATCGATTGAAACCATGTTCTAAGCCTTCTTTGTGCAAGCCCATCGTGGCATCAAAGTGCTTTTCAACGGAAGCATCGCTTCGTTCTATGGTGTTATCCATATGTACCGACAAACCTTCTCCCGGCGTTTTGAATACCCAGTTATATTCCATGTTCATTGGGTTAAACGGCGAAACATGGAAGGCTTTAGAAAACGAAAATCGGCTGACCGTCTCACGAAGTTGTTCTACTTCAATCACTGCATCATCAAAGGTCTGATAATCTAACTTACCGTCAGCAATCGGG
>NZ_LWFH01001871.1:0-770 GCF_001635725.1 Oleiphilus sp. HI0066 | reverse complement strand
ATTCAAAATTGCGACCGATCCGTTCGTTGGAACATTGACATTTTTCCGTGTGTATTCTGGAAAGCTTGAGACGGGCGATGCTGTCTGGAACCCGGTCAAGGGTAAGAGAGAGCGTATTGGTCGTATGGTGCAAATGCATTCAAATGATCGTCAAGAGATTAAAGAAGTTCTTGCTGGGGATATTGCAGCCGCTATCGGTCTTAAAGATGTCACAACTGGCGAGACCTTGTGTGACCAGGATCCAAAGAACCGAATTACTTTGGAGCGTATGGATTTTCCAGAGCCCGTTATTTCGGTTGCTGTAGAGCCACGTTCTCAGCCAGATCAAGAGAAGATGGGTGTGGCGCTCGGTAAGTTGGCGCAAGAAGATCCGTCGTTCAGAGTTAAGACTGATGAGGAAACCGGTCAGACGATTATCTCCGGTATGGGTGAGCTACACCTTGATATTATCGTCGATCGAATGAAGCGTGAGTTCGGTGTTGAGGCAAACATTGGTAAGCCTCAGGTAGCGTACCGCGAAGCAATTAGAAATCACTGTGATATCGAAGGCAAGTTTGTACGACAGTCCGGTGGTCGAGGTCAGTACGGTCATGTTCGCGTTAAGTTTGAGCCGCGAACTGACGGTGAAGAAGGCCTGGAGTTTATTAATGAGGTTGTGGGAGGTGTTGTTCCGAAGGAATACATACCTGCAGTCGAGAAAGGTATTGAAGAGCAAATGCAAAATGGTGTCCTAGCTGGCTACCCTTTGCTTGGTCTTAAAGCAACGCTTT
>NZ_LWFH01001870.1:0-1367 GCF_001635725.1 Oleiphilus sp. HI0066 | reverse complement strand
CTTTGAGCTTCGTGAACTTTGTCACCAAATGTTATTTCTTGTAGACTGCGCAGCGATTTCTGCGAGATCTTAAATAAATAATTACTCGTTTTTATCTAATAAATCTAATTGATAACTAAGCGCTGAGGTGTGTGCAAATGACTTTTCGTCGCATTCTTGCTTCTTTGTTGTTGGTTGCTGTTTCTTCGACAGCTTCTGCAGCATTAGAAAAGAAAAAATTCTGTCTTTATGACCCTGTTGGTAAAAACGGCCCTGCTGTGGCGTTCTTCTCTGACCTTACTGCTAAAGGTATCGGTTGGGGCATGGACATCGAAATCGCTGCTTACACAGATGAAAAAGTAGCTTCAAACGATTTTAAAGCAGGCCTATGTGATGTTGTTTTCTTAACAGCAATCCTTAGTCGTCCTTACGTGCCATTTGGCGGTACGCTTGATGCGCTTGGCGGTATCATTGACGAAGAAGGTCTAGCTCGTGTTCTTAAAACATTGACTAACCCTAAGTTGGCTCCTTTCTTAACGAATGGCAACTACGAAATGGTTGGTACGCTTCCTGTTGGTTCTGTTTACTTGTTCGTAAACGATCGTGATATTGATACTGTTCCTGAGTTCAGTGGTAAGAAAGTATCTGTACTTAACGAAGATCCACAGAGCCACAAGTTTGCAGATCTAGCTGGTGCATCTCCAGTTGGTACATCGCTAGCTACGTTCTCTGGCCAGTTCAATAACGGTAACATCGACATCCTACCAATGGTTGCGCTAGGTTACGACGTATTTGAGTTGTATCATGGTCTTGGCGAAAAAGGCGGTATCATCGATGAGAAGCTTCTGTACGGTATGATGCAGATGATTTCTCATAAAGACCGTTTTGCTCCTGAGTTCGGTCAAAACATGCGTGAGTACATTCTTGCTCGCCTACCAGACATCAACAAAATGGTTGATGATGCAGAGGCTGCAATTCCTGCTAAGTACTGGATCAAAACTGATGCAGATTCTCAAGCAGCTCTAGAGAAGTTCCGTACTGAAATCCGTGCGTCACTTCGTGACGAGGGTGTTCTTGATGCAAAAGCACTTGGCCTATTGTGGAAGATCCGTTGTTCAGTTGATCCATCACGTGGTGAGTGTTCTAAGCCGAAAGCTGAACGTTTCTAAACGACAGCAATTAGCTTTGGAAAAGGTCGGTTTTTACCGGCCTTTTTTATTTGTAATCTAAACGGCCTTATTCAAGATTTTTCCTTTCTAAAAAATCCCTTATACTGCAGCCCAAATTTTTTGTGACCTGAACGCTTAATATGACCGATTATTTGGTTAGCACCCAAGGACTAAGCTGTGAACGTGACGATAGGGTCTTATTTGAAGATCTGACGTTGA
>NZ_LWFH01001869.1:0-720 GCF_001635725.1 Oleiphilus sp. HI0066 | reverse complement strand
AAAACCTTCGGCCTATCCAAAGAAGAGTACGTTAGAGCGTATCAATGATGTTGATCAGCGAACCGTATTGAATGTATCGGCCAAAGCAGAAGACTTAAACGCGAATCCAGCGCAAGCGGGCGACATATTGCGCATTCCTTCAGTCCTCGAAAAAGTCGAAGACACGATTGCTCTGCGCGGTCATGTATATCGCCCTGGTGTACAAAGCTTCAAAGACGGAATGCGCCTGACAGACGTGATTAGTTCCGTAGATCAACTCAAGCCAGGTTCTGATTTACGTTATGGCTTAATTAAGCGTTATTTGCCGCCCCAACAAACCTTAAAAGTGCTGTCGTTCAGAATGGATCGCGCACTCGCTGACCCAAGCTCTGAGTACAATATTGAGCTTAAAAGCAAAGACGAGATTCTAGTATTCGGATTGTATCCGCGCGATCAAAAGCTCTCTCCGGAATATGAAGAGATGGCTGCTCAGGCAGAAGAGTTTGCGAATTCAAGTGCTGCATTTTCAGACGCGCGTATAACGGGTTTGCCGCTCGATTATCAAACGTCATCTACCGATAACGCTCAATCTCCTTTATTAGACCGAGATCGTGCGCATTCACGTACTCGTTTTACCGTTACTGAATTTGAAAAAGAAGCAGCTTACTGGGGGCGTAAGTGGGTAATTGATGAAATTCTGGAAGAACTTCGTGCACAGAGTGAGATCGGTAACCCGTCTCA
>NZ_LWFH01001868.1:0-750 GCF_001635725.1 Oleiphilus sp. HI0066 | reverse complement strand
AATTTAAACAGATTTTTGGTCACTCAATTCGATTTAACGCTTCATCAAATAGAATCTCGATCAAAGCGCAAGCACTTGAGCTCCCAATCGTCAGCAGCAACTCGTTAGTGAAAGGGATAATTCAATCGAAAGCCTCAGAGCTACTATCAGATATTCAAGGCACAAGCTCGACCCAAGAAAAAGTAAAAAAACGCATAGAAGAAAGAATCAAAAGCTCAGAACCAGTTAGTACGGAATTAATTAGCGCCTCGCTGGGAATGAGCAGACAAACGCTCTACAGGAAGCTAAAAGAAGAGAGCAGCGATTTTAAAACTTTATTCGATCAAATAAGAAAAGAGGAAGCAGCAAAACAACTAGATCGAGGAGTGAGCTTGTCTTCGTTGAGTTTGCATCTGGGCTTTAAAGAGACGAGCGGCTTCTACAAGGCTTACAAGCGTTGGTTTGGCCACTCTCCTAAAGCGGTCTCTCGAGATCAAACTAAGAACTAGAAGCTAAAAACTAGGTCAAAGCTAATCTCTTCTCGCGAAATGCCCTAGCCCATTCGGACAGACGTGATCGCAGGATGTTTTAATAACACTTTATTTGCTGCTTTCTCAGCTTTGTCACCAAGATGCAAATGAATGATGTGTTTCTTCTGCGCTACATAACGACCCAATTGAGTAAAGTCGCGGTGAACTCGACGTAAACCCAATAGCCCTGCCTCCCACGTGCAGAAGCCAATCACAAGTCCGCAAAAAATGAGTCCTGCGC
>NZ_LWFH01001867.1:0-1760 GCF_001635725.1 Oleiphilus sp. HI0066 | reverse complement strand
AGTTGTTTGGGTCGCGGTATTAAAATCAGGCGTGCACGCAACATTGGCAGGCTTTGCTATCGCATGGTTTATTCCGCTTTATCAAACAAACGACAACGGCTTAAGTTTGGCGAAAGAACTCGAGCATGACTTCCATCCCTGTGTAGCCTTCTTTATTTTGCCGATATTTGCGTTTGCCAATGCGGGTGTATCTTTAACAGGCTTAGGACTTGATGCCTTTATGAATACCACCACGCTTGGCATTATTCTTGGCTTATTCGTCGGTAAACAAATAGGCATATTCGGCGCTTGTTGGCTTGCCATCAAAATTGGCCTTGCGCGCCTGCCAAATGGTGCCACATGGGGGCAGTTATACGGTGTCTGCTTATTGTGTGGTATTGGCTTTACGATGAGTTTGTTTATCGGGTCTCTCGCATTTGAAGGCATCGAAGGCAATTACTCAGACAGTGTTAAGCTCGGTGTGCTTGCAGGCTCTTTACTCTCAGCCATTGTAGGATCAATCGTGATAAAACGTTATAGTGCTGCCGGCAATAAGGCCTAAACTTTTAATTCTTTTGACTATATAGCTGTTTTCTATAAGCTGCCGCTCAAAATTATGGTGTATGGACCGCGCCCTTTTGAAGAATTGAATAGCGGTAGTGAACATCCGAACGAATAAACTCTCCCTGTCGATCATCACGGCAGCCTTTGCTCTTTCATCTGGTACAGCAGGTGCAACAAATGGGTATTTCCGTCTAGGTTACAATGCGAACAGCATTGCAATGAGCTGTGCGTCTACTGCAAGAACTCAAGATGCTATTGCGGGTGCATCAAATCCAGCTCTTGCGCTCAACATCGACACGATTTAGATCGCAGCAATTGCAGCGTTTAACCCAGATCGTGGATTTACTGTTGAAGGCGGAAACCCTATGACAGCGATGCCTGGCGAGTTTGCTTTAACACCTCAAGACACGCGCTCAGAAAGCGATTGGTTTTATATCCCTTCATTCGGCTATAAGACTGACTTGAGCAATGATCTCGCGCTGAACGTTAACCTATATGCTAACAGTGGCATGAATACAGACTATGACGAGTCAGTATTCTATGCAGGCGAGACAGGCGTTGATCTATCACAAGTATTTTTAAACACTTCTATTGCATACAAGGTGTCTGAGAACACCAATATTGGTGACCAGCGTTTTAAAGCGAAAGGCCTTGGCAGCTTCGCAGGATTTTCACAAGATCCTATCGCAGACAGCGACAACTGGGCAAAAGGCAGAAATCCTTCGCTCCAGAGCCAAAATCAGCAAATCGAACTGGAAATGTCGCAACTTGAATTAATATT
The DNA here is from genome assembly GCF_001635725.1 of Oleiphilus sp. HI0066. Classification (NCBI taxonomy): domain Bacteria; kingdom Pseudomonadati; phylum Pseudomonadota; class Gammaproteobacteria; order Oceanospirillales; family Oleiphilaceae; genus Oleiphilus; species Oleiphilus sp. HI0066. Next base: position 436 of record NZ_LWFH01001867.1, on the reverse strand, counting down.
CGGTGCTAACTTCTAAGTTAGAACCAGTTCATAAAAACCCCGCTTTGCGGGTTTTTTTTATACCTATTTATTGACTTCTTTAAGCCAAAAACGAAACCTAGACTACCCTTCATGCACTCCGCATCGAATGGGCAAGGAGGGCCAATGTCGAACCTATTTTCTGATCTACCTGTTGTCATAATTGAGGACACCCCCACTAAGCAAGCTAAGTTAGATGGTTTGTTAGAAGCCTTAGGTGTCGAAGATATTCAAAGCTTTGACAATGGCCAAGAAGGTTTAAGTGCTCTCAGTCAGGGTAAAGACAAGATCATTTTATTCCTCGACCTCGTTCTACCTGAGATAAACGGCCAAGAAATACTGCAGCAGCTTGCTCGTAGCGGATTTAAAGGCTACGTGGTAATCAACAGCGTGTGTGAACGGCGAATTGTTCAAACAG
>NZ_LWFH01001866.1:0-20821 GCF_001635725.1 Oleiphilus sp. HI0066 | reverse complement strand
GGAACACCCCCGATAGGAATATATTCTAATACATGCGACACAGCTGATGCTGACAAGGTCACCGCCCAGCTGAGGTCCGAATCAATTCCAGTATTAATGAAATTACTATCACCTCCAAAATTGATCAGCACCAAACTTCATCCAAGCAACATATTGTTTCTAGCTGCCAAGGGAGATCACATTATCCCCCATACCGAAATTCAGAAAAGCGCAGATCAACTCGGCGCGGATATAAAAATATACGAAGGCCTAAGCCACACCTATCAGGCTGAAAGCTGCTGGCCGGACATCGCTGACGATATTCTGCAGTGGTTACATCAATCAAACATGAAAGACTACCAAGCGAGCGCGGCGTGAGCGCTAAGCTGTCTTTCAACCTCGTCATGGCCTACTTATACAGCGGTCTATTATTTCTCTAAAAAACCAGTAGGGTTTGATTGGAATCCTGAGCACCGCTTTTGTTTCACGTATTCGCGGTCACGTGCTCACGATGCAAATCAAGCCTGCTTTGTTTCTAGCTTTACAACTTCTGCCTTTTCTTCTTCAAGCAAACTTTCGGCATCAACTCCCTTAAATAGTTTTGCCACCTTCTCTTTGTTTTTAGACAGCAAAACAGACAGATCTTCCAGTAAGCCATCATCAATATCTACACCCTTAGCTTGTATAAAAGTAGCAAGGTTGTCTGCTACATCTAGCATCTTGTCGTAGCGATCTGCTTCTCTTTTGTCTGTCGTCACTAGCTTTTCAACCCCTTTATGTTCAACCACATAACGCGTAATGATCGCCATGATTTGCTCCTATTTTTAATTCGTGTGAATACACTATCACAAATACTGTATATACAAACAGTATAATTATTAAATTTTATCATTCAAACAAAGAAACCTTTTAAACCGATCCATTGAACCTCAATGTATAAAAGCAGAGTGGATAGCGTAATAAGGAGCATCGAATGCCAAATTCAAACAATAAACGAATGGGTATCAACGAAATGTCGGCAATCACAACCATGATCGCCAATGGTGAGCTAGAGAAACTGAGGCTAGCCTTGCTCGACAAAACACTCAAAGAGCTGGAGCTAGACTATTTGCTTGACTTAGCTCAGCTCAAAAATAATCCAGAGATCACCAAGCTCTTAAAGCAACATGCGGATACTAGCTTTAGATTCTAAGGCTGGGTTCGTGGGGCTGCCGGCAGACTAAATGGTAGCCATCTCGATCGAGGAAGAGTTATACAATTGCAGAGCTAAGTTATTGGCTAGATACCATGCAATACTTCATTTGTTAACGCGATCTTGATTCATTACCGCGTAACAAAAAACGTTGAAAATACCGCATGACTTCATACTTGTTATGTCATTGGCCTATATTTCATTTCTAGATTCAACTAAAAATAAGGGAGCATCACGATTTGAAGCGCGTGCCTTTGGTTTATCATCCGAAGTACAGTTACCCTTTCGACAGCAAACATCGTTTTGTCATGTCTAAGTTTGAGCGCTTGTACGATTATTGTTGCAATGCAGGGCTTGTAGCATCTAACGAACATCAACCATCCGCGGCGCGAATTGATGAACTTACTTTATGCCACGCTTCTCGCTATCTCAATGATTTGACTCATAACACACTAGACCCCAAGGCTTTGCGTCGTATAGGCCTACCGTGGAGTGAAGCTCTCATAGAGCGGACGCTCATCTCCCCAAACGGTACTCTGTACGCTGCCGAATTAGCCATAGAGTTTGGCGTAGGCGTGCATTTGGCGGGTGGAACACACCATGCGCATTATGACTTTGGCTCTGGGTACTGTTTGCTTAACGATCTCGCGTTTGTGAGTCGCACTTTAGTTGCTCGAGGGCAAGTTCAACGTGTCTTGATCTTCGATTGCGATGTGCATCAGGGCGATGGTACCGCAGCCATACTGCAGGAAGATGAGCAGATATTTTGTTGTTCCGTGCATTGTGAAAAGAATTTTCCATTCCGCAAGCAGGAAAGCGATTTGGATGTCGGCCTCTCCGTTGGGATGCGTGACATGGAGTACCTCCATATCGTTGAGCAAACGCTCGTGCGGTTGCTCGAACACTTTCAACCCGACATTGTTTTATACGATGCAGGCGTTGATGTATGGAAAGGCGATGCGTTGGGGAACCTTAATATTTCGCTGGAAGGGATTCGCGCACGAGACGACTTAGTGCTTGAGCATTGTCTAGATCGAGCGATTCCAGTTGCTACAGTGATTGGTGGTGGCTACGACCGTGATCATGACGCGTTAGCTAGGCGACACGGCATTATTGTTCATGCGGCACAAGACGCCTTTGCACGCTTTGCATAGCACGCTTTCTCTGACATAGTTCTTTAAAAAATTTGCAGCAGCATATTCTCTTAGAAATAGGTCGTTATTTCTCAACTCTAAAAAAAATGTCGGTTCCAATCATAGTAGGTTTGGCAGATGGATGCCGACTAACGCCTGATGCACATAAGAACCAAAAAACCAGACACCCGTCAAAACGAACAAACCCCGGTATAAAAACCGGGGTTTGTCAGCGATCTGAAAGGAGGTGTTCGCACCTCCTTCGACTACTTATTGCCCCGTAAAGTTAGAAGCTAAGTACTTTCCGTTGATGGTATAGAAAATATAAAGCGTCTGATTTGCTGGGTCAGCAATCGCATCATTCTTAAATGAAACAACCCATTCAGGACCATGTCCAAACGATTTTTCTTCGACAGAGCTAGCCGTAACCTCCGCCCAAGAAGCATCGATCTTCCCTCTATTAACGAGCTTTTGAACATGTGCCGATGCTTTATCAACAGCTTGTTCGCTTGTTATTGGGTCATGTTGATGATCATGAGAATGATCATGCCCCGGCCCAGCTAAAGCAAACTGGCTGAATATGAGTACCGCACCAAGCAGTAATGTTCTAATAAAGTTAATCATAATGTCTCTCTTTAAAACTTTGTTGTTCAGTCAATTGAATCGTGATGAGTTTTAGCTGGGACTTTCATCGAACTAGCATCCATTTCCTCATGGGCATGTAAATGATTATCTGCGCTGAAACCAAAATCATCAGGATGCTGCTCGTGCGAATATCCATGCAATTGCTGCAACAGAAGTAATATCCCTAAAGACATTAGAAATACATTTGCCGCATTAATAAAGTTAGTGAATGATTTTGTCCTACGCCACCCTGCAAGGAGAGCCACCATCACAGCGAGTACCGCTATTTGTCCAAGCTCTACACCAAGATTGAACGAAAGAATTTTAAGCACTAAGCCTTCTTCTGCGAGAGGCAGCATTTGCAAGCGCGTCGACAATCCAAAGCCATGAATCAAGCCGAATACAAATACCATGATCAGCAGATTAGGCGAAGCCACATTCAAATACTTCTTAAATCCTCCAAGATTATCGAAGGCTTTGTAGATGACGGTTAGCGCGATTACAGCATCAATCAAATAATAATTTGCCTGAACATGATACAGCGTCGCAAATAGCAACGTGATTGAATGACCAATAGTAAAAGCAGTTACAAACTTAACAATATCGTTAAATTTGGTAAGAAAGAAAACAACGCCGAAGAGGAAGAGTAAATGGTCGTACCCAGTGACCATATGGCTGGCACCCAGCTCCACGAAATCCCAGTTTGTGGCCTCAAGTGCCTTTGCCTTATCCGCCTCAGACATACCATGGCCAAAGACGAAACTACATAAAAAATACATACCAATAGCGACAGGCCACCGGTATTTTCTCAATACAGATAACATTGTGTACCTCAATAATAAATCTTAGCTTTCGCTAATAAAAAAATGATTTAAACCTAAGAGAACAACTATATTGGAGGCGCCCTAGCCTGAGATGAAAAATAGAATCGGAAGATAACGGGAACAGGAGCATCGCCTCGATAATCTTCAACGACAATCGTCTGTTCACGGTAAACATAATCGGAGCTTAGATAAGCTTGGGAGTCATGATCATTCAGCTTCTTCCCATTCTTTACGGTCCAGTCTTGGCAAAGCTCAACTACCTCACTAGTATGAGGTGCGATTTCAGCCGCAAATGCATCAACATGATGAGAAGAAATACTGTTCGTATGTATTAACTGAGAATGGGTGTGGTCATGACCATCATGATCATGATTCGAACCCAAATGGATATGCGCCGAAGCCGATTGCATTGATAAGAAAGCAATCGCTAAGAAAAGTTGCCAAATTTTGCTCTTCAAAATATCGCGCACGGGATTCCGATTATGAAAAATTTTGCAAAATTATATGTATGCCAGTGCGGGAATACTACCCACAAAATATGATTAATTATTAAAAAGCGCAGTTTAAAAAACACTGGACTATAAACGAAAAAACCGACCCTAAGGTCGGTTTTCTAATGCAAGGTCAAGAATTTATTAGAACTCTGCTTCAGCAAGATCCATCAAGGTAGCTTTACCTGCTTCGACATCTGCCGCTAGCTGATCCATCTCAGGAAGATACAGGCGATAGAAGTGGTTTGCTGCTTTCACTTTTCCTTCTAAGAAGTCTTCAGAGAAGCGCGATTTCGTACCGTCGTCTTGAGTTTGCTTAGCCATCTTGGCCCACATTACAGCCAAACTAGTTAAAGCAAACATGCGTAGGAGCGGTGTTGCTGCTGCGCCCGCTTCTTCTGGATCGCTCATCACTGTTTTCACCAATCCCATCAAGGTTTGGGTCAACTTCGCGATGAACTGCTCAGCTTGCTTCTTATGCTCTGGCAATGCATCAGCGATCAAGTCATTCATTGCTGCGATATAAGTGCGAGGTAAACGACCGCCGCGCATCGTCAGCTTACGTCCGATCAAATCAAGCGCTTGAATACCATTTGTGCCTTCGTAGATACGTGCAATGCGTCCATCACGTAATAACTGCTCTACTGGCCAATCTTGGGTGTAACCGTTACCACCCATAGACTGAAGTGCCGCATCTGCGCTGAAGTAGCCTTCGTCAGTCAAGAATGACTTCACGATTGGCGTCATGATCTGGAATAAATCATCTGCTTTTTCGCGATCCGCTTCTTCTGGAGCTGCATGTGCTAAGTCTTGCTGATAAGCAGCCCAATACGCCATTGCACGGCCAGCTTCAATCAACACCTTTTGCTTAAGCAGCATACGACGTACATCTGGGTGAACAATAATTGGATCTGCTGGACCATCTGGGTTTCTAGGGCCAGTCAATGAACGGCTCTGCAAGCGGTCTTTCGCGAAAGCCAAAGATACTTGGTAACCGGTTTCAGCTAAACCAAGACCCTGCATACCTACCATGATGCGCGCAGCGTTCATCATCGTAAACATGCACTTCAAACCTTCATTCTCTTTACCAACAAGCCAGCCTTTCGCACCCTCAAAGTTCATGACACAAGTCGCTGATCCTTTTATCCCCATTTTGTGTTCTAGGCCGCCACAGAACGCAGGGTTACGTGAACCATCTTCAAGGAATTTCGGAACCAAGAACAATGAGATGCCCTTACTTCCTGCAGGCGCATCCGGAAGCTTTGCCAACACCAAGTGAATGATGTTATCAGTCATATCGTGATCGCCGCCTGTAATCCAAACCTTGTTACCGGTGATCGACACACTACCGTCCGCTTGCGGCTCAGCTTTAGTTTTGATTAGACCAAGATCTGTACCACAATGTGGTTCTGTCAGACACATCGTGCCAGTCCACTCGCCCGCAATAAGCTTCGGCAAATAGTAAGACTGCTGGTGTTCGTTACCGTGCAATGTTAGAGCGTCAATAGAGCCGTGAGACAAACCTGGATACATACCAAACGATAAGTTGGTAGAGCAGCACATTTCATCAACTACTACTTTCAAGAAGTGTGGCAAACCTTGTCCACCATGCTCAACGGGTGAAGCGAGACCGCTCCAACCACCTTCTTGGTACGTTTTGTATGCTTCTTTAAAACCAGAAGGTGTTTTTACTGTTTTCGCTTCTGGGTCGTAGACACACCCTTCCCTGTCACCTGATGCATTGATCGGTTGAAGTACGTTTTCTGCCAATTTTGCAGCTTCTTCAAGTACAGCACGCTGCATGTCTTCTGTCGCGTCGGCAAATTGCTCGATGTTTGCGATGTTGCTGGCTTTAAGAACTTCAAAAAGAACGAAGTTTATGTTGTCCATTGGCGCTTTATAATGATTCACGATCTACCTCTTCACGTATTGAGTTTTCGTTTATTTCCGTGGGTCGTGCTGCTATACGCGCTCAAACGTACTTTGGGTTTCTCGTAGTGAAAAAAAGTCCGTTGAAAAACAACGGAAAAAACGAAGTGACAAATGACAATACACAGGTATTGAGATATATCTTCATTTGTCTGATGTTCGGATTGAAAGGCTTAGTTAAGCATTGGAGAAATTTTGAGGTGATCTTTTATTTTTTCTTCCGCTTCAATGAACAATTTGTCTAAGGGTGTAATCGCGGAGGACGCTAGATCAAAGAAAGTCTCGGAAGTCACAGATTTCAAATCGTTGTTTAACAACATCGATTCAACGAATGATAACAACTGCTCAACATGCAATTGAGCGTCGTTTAAAAATAAGCTCGCCCATTTTTTGTTGCCCATAAGACTCGTCTTCTTAGTAAATGAAGACTCAAGCGCTGCAACCCGATGTTTCACTTTATCAACGAGAAATTTGAGCTGAATTCTCTCAATGACTGAGCTTTCGCCAGCACTTACAACGCCCATGCCAATGGCTCGCGTTTGGCCGATCGCTTCAATGGTCTCAAGCAGTTCCTTCCAGATCACATCAAGGCCTGAATCTCGCCCTAACCGAAGCATAGGACCATAATTCTCTGCTTGGTTTTCAATCAGATAAAGTAGATTAGTAATCAGCCTACTATGTTGGTCGATATTATTTGCCACGGTTTGACGTTGCCAGCCTGTCGCTAAACGCTCCCAGTGCGATTTAATGCTCGTATATAGCATATCGCTCTCAAGCTCATTACTTGCAGCATCAAGCGCTTTCCATTTTTCATCAATACTCGCCCTTTTATTCCCAATGGACCGTTCTAACTGCGCATCACCATGCAAAAAGCCTGTGGTAAGACCCCGATGTTGTTGTATCAAAATAAGGAGTTCTTTAAGCGACATAACAATTTCTAAGCTTTTCAGAATATTGCGTTGTTGTGACTGTCGACGCTTAGGCAGAAACACCAAGAAATACGCTAATGCAACAATGCCTGTAACACACATAAATACCAGAACTTCCATGTCTTATACCTCTGCTAGTTGAGCTGAATGTCCACGAGAACGCTCTGCTTTTTCAGCGAGGTACTCGGCAATTTTTACCGTTTCACCTGCGATTAAGGTGTTGTTATTTGCGCGTTCTAACAAGGATTCCATGTTTTCGGAGATTTCAAAGGTCGCAACACTTTGCTGACCTGATGCTTGTGCGATCACCAGCATGTTATGCGCTATTTCATCCACCATTTTATCAATCAATACAAGCGAGCTTTCTAGCGAATCGATACTCTTCGCATTGTCTTCTGCGGCATCAATTACTTTGCGAGACATTCGGGTAACATCGGCCATTCTTGTGTGCACATCATGAATACTTTGTGTGATTTGATTGGCAGATTCTCTTGATCGAATTGAAAGGTTACGCACCTCGTCAGCGACAACAGAGAAGCCACGACCGTGCTCGCCCGCTCTAGCCGCTTCAATCGCAGCGTTTAAAGACAACAAGTTGGTCTGATCGGAAATATCTACAATGATTTGAGACATCGTAGCCACATGTTCGGTTAACGCAAAAAGCTCAGCCACCAACGATTCGCTTTGCTGAGACAGCGATACCATATGACTTATCTTGGTCGTCGCGCCCTGCGCTTGCTGAATGCCATTACTTGTTTGCGCCCGAGACTTTTCTATTTCCTCATGGGCATTTTTAATTTGTAACGCGACATCATTAACGCTCTGGCTGAGTTCAGTGACGGCAGCCGCTGAAGACGTAATCGCGCCCTTTTGACTTGAAGCATTGCTCGACACCGACAATGCACTTGCTGTGAGCTCTCGAGACATATGAATGAACTCAGCTGACGATTCATCCATAGACTGATCTGCTCTCGCATAACTAAGAAAGTAGTTTCTCAACACACTTAAATGCTTATCAGCTAAGAGTGATTCGATCGGCAAATCGCGATAATTTGAATCCGTGTTTTCAAGATGCTGAGCTAATGATTCGAAGGTGCGAATAGATCGTGTGTGATACATGAGTAAAAGACACGGTAGCGTACCTAGGAGCGCAATAATTAGCAGATTCCAGCTTAAGCCAGACACTAAGTAACTAAATCCAATAGCAAATATAATCGCAGTAAAAATCAAAACGAGATGGGAACTCAAACTAGAAGTATTCACTTTCGGGCAGGTCCTTTTCCTTGGCTTAACCGACAACAAAGTAATAAAAATCACTATGTAGTCGCAAAGAATATGCCGCCAAAAATAAAATATAATTTACATTATTAAGATATTATAACTAATTGTTTTATATAACCTTATTAAAGATAAAGATTAACTAATATAGAACAAAGACTTATGCATCTGCACTAAGCTTAAGCAGATCAAAGAAAGACCGCCCAAGTTGGGTGCGTTTTTTATAAATGTATTAAAAAAAATAAGACTTTAAATCAGCGAGTATAATGATGCTTGATGCTTACCACTCAATACTTTTGCCCTGCCAATCCACAAATGACAGAGTCTTATCGATTGCTTGAGATTGCATAACGTCGATGAGGCGCTCAGCTGAGTAGTCCTGACTGAATAGTTTGCCTTCGGGCACATTGGCTTGGAAAGGTTTAGAGAGACCTGTGTCAGTTGTACCAGGGTGATAGGCAATCAACTTTACATTAGGATAACGCCGTGCATATTCTGTTGAAGCGGTTTTCAACATCATATTCAAGGCTGCTTTTGATGACCGATAGCTGTACCACCCACCTAAGCGATTGTCGCCAATACTGCCAACACGGGCCGACAAAACCAAAACTCGTGTATCGAGTTTTAGCGCAAACAGTGGCGAAAATGCTTGTAGCCAGAGCATCGGCATCAGAGTATTCGTCTCGAGCACTGTTAAGGCAGACTGCATATCTAAGGCTTCAATACGCTTTTCTGGTTGAACCTTTATTGACCCGGTTTCGGTATGCAATAAGCCTGTTGCGATAATGATATCAACATCGAGTGACGCTACTCGTTTCGCTTGCATGAGCACTTCGGTCACCACATTGGCCATCGAAGGTTTAGAAGAGTCTGCTTCTAAGATAGTAAGTTTGGAATTCTCTGAGAATGAAAGAGCGGCGTTTGATCGGGAAACAGCTATCACTGATACATAGTTTGCATCGGCACAACAATGCTCAACGCATGCCCCACCAATTCCGCCCGACGCACCAATTACTACTGCTATACGTTTCATGCCTTGTCCTCTTTTGAGGTTCGAATGTCGCACTGGCCTGTCGCGCAGCGGCTTCGCCCGGTTAGCATCCAAGACAATCGATAACGATTTCGCGCAAACCAAAGGTAGGCTCGATCAGCAAACCAACGAATCACTGGCCAACGTAAGGCCTGAACCCAAGGCTTTCTATCGACCGTCTTCCACGCCGCTGCCGTCACATCTAGACCCAAGATAATTTGATTGTCGATCTTGCCGTGTAAAATCGTCATAGCTGCCGTTGGGTCTATATCAGGATGTGAAGAAAATGCCTCGCTATGGATGTCGACAAGATTAAGTTTCGCTTTCTCATCATAGGCACGCAAAGCGTTCATCTCCTTAGCACAGAGTGGACAAGTTCCATCATAAAAGACAGTGAGCATGGCATTTCCTTTAACTAACAACTTTCATTATGCGCTAGTTATACGGCTATATGACGCGGTAAGATCTTATCAAGAAATATCGTAACCTTGTCGTGGAAAGTGGACATGCAAAGTACCAAATTCTTGCGTCTCGCGTGCAAGAATAATGCGATCCTCCGACACCATTACAAGCTTGCCAGCAACAGGTACGCAACCATAGTCACTCGGAGCCACATTCACCATTTGACCAAGCTCAAATTCGTTATCGCTTGCTTCCGCTGGCAACGCACGTGGTGTTGAGCTTTTCGCGATAGAGAATGCGTCGTTTTGCGTAATCTCCTGTCGTGTTCCTTCACCCAACTGCGTAACCGCCGTGTACCAACGTATTGTATTTGGTCCTGCTTTTAACTCAGAGCGGGATGCGCTCAAGTGCAACCAAATCGGATGATACACCGCAAAATCTGCAACCGAAGCTGACTCTCCGTTGATCCACTCATTAGAAGCAAGATGCTCTTCTAACTTTGAAAGCAGGCCCGCAATATACCCTTTTGCCCTCTCGTGCGAAGGTGGCTTGGTGGTTCCGCCTTTCATCATACCCGTACGATCTTTTACAAACTTGTATGTGCCCGTAAACCCAAATTCTTTAATCATTGTGCCGATCAGTTTAATCGGTGGTACAGCTGCAACCGCAGAAAAAAACACAGGGCCTTCCGCTTCGACCATTAATGCTTTAGCCGCATCACTCATATTTTCGGGTGATAAATCTGCATTACCAGTTAGGCAAGAAACTTCCTGAGCAATTAAGCCGGTATCGCAGATAAGATCCGCACCAATTTGCGCTACAGGAATACGTCGGTACCCGCCCGTTAATGGGTCTAGATTTGGGCGCGGAGGAATAGGTAGAGAGAGAAGCGATTGCCAAGAGGTATTCATCAAGCCAAACATTAGACGTATTTTTTCTGCATACGGGGACTTGTCATAGTGATGTAAAATAATCGACTCGGTCATTTAATTTCTTCCTTAAGGTCGCACATAGATGATGGTTATTTTTCGATTTATTTGATTACGTGTAACTCACGAGGGAATAGACTAACCTCGTAGAGGATTTTGGCATAGCCTTAATTTGCCAGACCGGCCTATATTAAAACGTAAGATCCTGCCTCATAGATTTGAAAGTACTCAGTGAAAATCGGTAAACGCTTAAGTGCGATAAAACAGCATGCACGGCTGCATCACTATGACCATATATGGGATTGCTGCTGCGATCATGGTTTGTTAGGTATGTCTATAATAGACAGCAGTATTCAGGTGCATTTTGTAGATATCGTTCCAGATATTATCGAATCACTTCAAAACACATTAGAAAAACACTTCCCTATTAACGACAGGTCCGACAGGCATTGGACAACCCATTGTACCGACACGAAGCAGTTGCCACTCAAAAACTATGCAGATCAACGCCATCTTGTAGTGATTGCAGGCGTTGGAGGTGATCTAACTACAGAGCTGGTTGAACAACTAACACAAGCAAACAAAGGCCTATCGATCGACTTTCTTCTTTGCCCTGTGCGCCACTTGCTCGAGCTAAGAACGCGCTTGGCAGAACTCGAATTTAAGATGGTGAAAGAGTCGCTTGTTGAAGAGAATCGGCGTATTTATGAAGTGATGCTCATCAGCCAATCTGGACGCCATACCAGTGATTATCCAGCAATCAGTCATATCGGAGAGCAGATATGGCACTATGATTCAGAAGAAGAAAAACGGATCGCACTGAGGTACGCAAACCAAACGATCAAATACTATGAGAACAAGAATAAAAGCGCTCAAGCAGATGAACCGCTTAAGCACTTTAAACAGATCAAAACACGTTTGTGTTCGTAACTAGGACACTACTCCCATGCAGGAAATGGGTCTTCTAGCTCTGCCCAAAAGTCTTTGCCTTTTAACAGGTCATCTTCTGACAATAAGCAAGCATCTAAGGCATCAGTCATGGCCTGCTTATCTAAGCCTTGTCCGATGAACACGAGCTCTTGGCGCATATCACCAAATGGTTCTTCCCACATTTTTTCGATAGAAGCTAAATACTCTTCATCTTGCGGCCAGTTTTCTTTTGGCACAGCTTTCCAGAACATGCCCGCAAAACCATAACGCGCCATTCCGCCTGCTTGACTCCACTGTCCTGCAAACTGAGGTCGGGTCGCCAACCAGAAGAAACCTTTGGAACGAATTAAGTTTCCATACTGTTGAGTGTGGTGCAGAAAGTCGAAAAATTTCTTTGGATGAAAGGGTCTTCGAGCTTCATAGCTAAAACTACTAATGCCGTATTCTTCTGTCTCTGGAACATGCTCGCCGCGCATTTCTTTCAACCAACCGGGCGCCTGCTGTGCGCGCTCGAAGTCGAACAAGTTGGTATCAAGCACTTCGTTAATATCGACGTTGCCATGTGCGATCGGAATAATTTTCGCCTCGGTATTCAGGGACTTAAGAATCGCCCTTAAACGCTCCATATCCGTTTCTTCTACCAAATCCGTTTTGCTAATCAATAGCACGTCGGCAAATTCGATTTGATCAATCAACAAATCGGTTACGCTGCGCTCATCTTCTTCGCCAAGATGTTCGCCCGTTTCTTGTAAGGATCTTGCTTCGTCATAATCATTTAAGAAGTTCAGCGCATCCACAACCGTTACCATGGTATCCAGCTTTGCAACATCAGACAGTGAAACGCCATCTTCATCGGCAAAAGTGAAGGTCTCTGCAACGGGTAGCGGTTCTGAAATACCCGTTGATTCGATCACCAGATAATCAAAGCGCCCTTCTTTCGCTAGGTTATTCACTTCAACAAGAAGGTCTTCGCGCAAGGTACAACAGATACAGCCATTGCTCATTTCGACCAGTTTTTCTTCTTGATGACTTAGACTCACCTCATTTTGCACCATCGATGCATCGATGTTGATTTCACTCATATCATTCACGATCACCGCGACACGCTTGCCCTCGCGATTGTTCAGTATATGACTTAAAACAGTGGTTTTTCCTGCACCTAGAAAACCAGACAGGACGGTTACGGGTAATCGATTCATCAGTATCTCATTGCTTAATTAACGGTCGTACAGATATGTTACAACATATCATTTATTTCAAAAAGAAGATGTGAATACAAAAAAAATTGATAATCAGACATAAAAAAAGGCCCAGAAGGGCCTTTTTCAAACTAACGGTTAAGCACCGCAACACTTTTTAAATTTCTTACTACTTCCACAAATGCATGGCTCATTTCGGCCGATCTTTGGCGCACTTCGAGTCACTGGGGTTTCTGGCCCACAACAACTAGAATTGCTGCAGCAGCTATCCTGCTCCTCAGCATTCGACACAGTGTTTGTTGAATTCGTCATAAATACTATTACCTGAGGCTAATACTCTATTCTGGGAAACGCGACGAATGATGCTCGATTATCTTCCAATTTTCACCATCCCAGTGATAAACAAAAGTAAATCGTGCACTTACGAGAGTCTCTTCTTCAAACTCGAAAGTATAAACACCAGAATTAATGGCAATTTCTCCGAATCGACGCGAATCAGCTTCTACAATTCTACCTTGAGGCCTTAGCTTGAGAAACTGCGAAAAGTAATCTTTTATCTCTTGAGGACTCCTACAAACTTGATTTGACAACGTAGGCAACAAAATAGCGCTTTGGGAATATAGAGCAACCACTCTTTCTGCATCTTGAGTCTTTAGTGCAGCATTCCACTCATTAAAGAGAGCATCTGTATCTAGGCTTTTCATACTTACCTTCCTTAAGCTTTAAATCATGAATTAGTCTGCAGCGCTGTTTTCGCTTGCGAAAACCATACAAGTACTTGATTAAGATATCTTTCACCATACAAGTCTAAGAATTGCTTTGTCTTAAAGTCTCGTATGTCCTGCAAAGCAGTGATTCTCTCTTCAATAAACTCTATAGACAGCGGGATGCCGCACTCCACCGTAATGCAATGCTCCCATTCTTCGTAATTTCTTGGGATCACATCTTCCATCATTCTCTATTTCCTCGTTTTTCTTGGGGCGCTTTTCATTCGCTAAATTTATAATCGATCGCTACAGCATTGTGTGCATGCAAGCTTTCTTGATGTTCAACCTTGAACCAATAATCCACCACGCCATTCATATGCTCTAAGCTGTCTTTTAAGCGTCTCGCTGCGTCCTCACAAAACATCAAGTTATCTGCATTAAGTTTGGCAAATGCCTGCTCGTCTTGACGTTTGACCGCCGTTTGAACAGGCGTACCAATCGCTTTTTCAACATCAAAAATTAGCTCATCAAACTCGAACCATTCATTGGGAGCTAAGATCAATTTAATGTACGCGTAAGAACGCTGACTATGTGGTGTTGCTACCGAACCTGCCTCTTGAAGTATCCATTGAAGGATCTGATCTTTTGGAATCGACTCTTCACCAAAGCGCTGATCAAACGCTTCGCTATAAAGCTGTCTAGACAATGATGCGGAACAGGGACAAGTACTCGAATAAGGCACTTCCACATCCACCTGTGTGCTAAATTCGTTGTCACGCAAAACTGACTCAATACGAATCGGGTAACGCTGAAACCCTTGTTCACCGCTCAGCATTGCTGGCTTGTTAAGCACTAAATCAAATGACAAAGCAAGTTTCGCATTCTTACTAATACCTTCCTGAGATCGCTGCATTTGCGACAACAATGCCTGAAGCGTTTCTAGCGTGAGCGCTTGATTACCTAAATCGCGATTTAAGGCTAAGTGCAAGCGCGACATATGGATACCTTTTGCCTCAGCCGCATCAAGACTGACATATAAGTCGGCACTGGCACTCACCTGAAGCAAAGCGCCCTGCGCTCTCACAAACAAAGGTATTGCTATCGCTTCCATCCCTACCCATCGTAATGTCGCGGCGCGCTCTACTTTTGCATTCGACGCAACATCAGGTAACTGCTTTTGGGAACTCATAAATCTCCTAATTTGGACGATTAAATATCAAGGCTGAAGCCGTGTGGGTATCAATCACTTGATCGCTATCAAACACAAGATTTCCATTGACCCAAGTTGACTGAATTCGTGATGAGAATGTTGTCCCATCAAATGGTGTCCACTCACAACGGTACAACACATTGTCATGACTAACTGGCGTAACTTGGTTAGGAGACACCAGCACTAGATCCGCAAAATAGCCTTCTCGGATAAAACCTCTTTCTTGCACACCATATCGAATGGCAGGATTATGCGCAGCTTTTTGCACGACCTGTTCAATTGATAAACGATCGTTTCTAACATGCTCAATTAAACTCAGCAGTGCATGCTGAACCAATGGCAGGCCCGCAGGCGCTTGCATATAAGGTACGTTTTTTTCATCAAAGGTATGCGGCGCATGATCGGTTGCAATAATATCAATCACATCATCACGCAAAGCCCGCAATATGGCGTTTCGATCACTAGCCTTCTTAATTGCTGGATTACACTTTATTAGGTTACCTTTCTGAGCATAATCCTCTTCGCTAAACCAAAGATGATGAACGCAAGCCTCGGCAGTAATGTGTTTCGTTTCGACTGGGCCTGACGCAAAGAGACTAAGCTCTTTCTCTGTTGTGATATGCAAAACATTTAACTGCGAGCCAAACTTCTTCGCCAATCCAACGGCATAAGATGAAGAGGCATAACAGGCTTCATCATCTCTAATAATTGGATGGTCATGAATCGTAATTTCACGCCCCAAATCTTCGATTCTCTTTAGGTTTCGATCCATGACAGGCCCTCTTTCGCAATGCGTGGCAATAAGCACGGGGCATTCACGAAAAATAGCATCTAATGCATTTTGATCCTCAACAAGTAAGCTACCTGTCGATGCCCCCATAAACACCTTAACGCCACAGGTGGTCTTGGGGTCTACACGTTTAATTTGCTCTAAGTTGTCTTCGGTCGCACCTAGGTAAAAGGAGTAATTAGCGAGCGAGTTTCTCATTGCAATATCATGCTTGTCTTGCAAGGCCTCTATGGTCGTAGTGGCCGGGCTAACATTCGGCATTTCCATATAGCTTGTAATACCGCCCGCCACAGCGGCTCGTGATTCAGTTTTAATACTTCCCTTATGCGTTAAACCCGGCTCACGAAAATGAACTTGATCATCGATCATTCCCGGCAAAAGCCAGAAGCCATGCGCATCAATGACTTTGTCATTATTCGAAGCAGTCAGGTTGCTTGAAATGGCCGCTATGCGATCATCTTTAATACGCACATCAAGCTCTTCAGCTTTCCCTTCATTTACCACCAAGGCATTCTTAATGAGTGTTGTGGTCATGATTGATAACCATCTCCTATTACATGTACAACTTGCGATTCTTGATCGGCTTTTAAGTAAAAACAGTTGGGTCTGAGAGTGTGACAAGCAGGCCCAACTTGCTCAGCAATACATAAAATGCTGTCGCCATCGCAGTCAAAATACATTTCACACAGTGCTTGGGTATGTCCGCTCGACTCCCCTTTTACCCAAAATGATTGTCGACTGCGCGACCAGTATGTGACCTTCCGCGTCTCAAGCGTTTTTTCAATCGCCTCTTTGTTCATCCAGGCCATCATCAATACATTTTTTGTTGATGCATCTTGAGTGATCACCGGTACTAAACCGTCTTCGTTGAAAGCTAGATTCTCTAGCACAGCCTTCAGTTCAACTTTATCGCCATCTCTTTTGTGCTCTAGGCTTCCAAAGAATTTTTGATACATAAACGTCTAATCATCTCTTAATTCTATAATTCAAACTCAAAAACGTTATGATATAACATATCATTTAGTTCTCAATAAAAAAGGCTCACTGAGCCGTTAAATCGTACCGATAGATATCGATCTAGAACAATGGATGAGCCGCCTGCACAACCGTTGCAGCTTGATACAGCTCCCAACCTAGAACAGCGAGTACAATGCCCCCAAAAATACGAACATAATGTGCAAACCGTGAGTGAGAATGCGTTTCTGCTAATCCAGACTCACCGATAAATCGTTCGATCCATCCTCTAGCATATACTGCGATAACAGCGAGAATACTCACAGACAAACCTGTTCCTAAACCCATCATTAAAGTAGCGGTGACACCGTAACCGTACACACCGACTAAGTGCGCATAAATAAGCACTAAAATTGCCCCCGAGCATGGCCTAAACCCCATCGATAAAATCAGTAAAAACGTTTGCCACGGAGTCTGTTTTGTTTCAGGAACGTAAGCATGATTGCAGCCACAAGATGAACCGTGATCATGAGAATGATGATTGTGAGAATGTTCATGCGAATGGTGCCCATGTGAGTGATCATGATGGTGAGTATGCGAGTGATCGAGATCATTATGGCTGACTTCATGCTCGTCGCTATGCCTTTCTGTCTCGCTAAACAAGCGACCAAAAGACCAGCTACCAAGAGGTTTAGTTTTCATAATGCGACGCAATCCCGTCAACACTAAAACTAAACCCAACATCATCACTAGCACATAGCCCACAAGTGATACTTTTTCGCCATACTGAGTCACTTCAGAGAACTTAAGCTCAAGGATTTGCGATAAAAGTGAAACAAGAACAATAGCAACCAAGGCCTGCATAAGCGCCGCAGTAAAGGAGATAAATATTCCACTTCGAATATTGTCTTTATTGGTTCCCAAATAAGTCACAATAACAGCCTTGCCATGCCCGGGACCGATAGCATGAAAAATACCGTAAGCAAAACTCACGATCACTAGCATCATTCCATAGGAAGAGGCATTCGTCGCGACAGCGGTGATATGCTCCGTTAACAGAGAATGGAAATACTTCTGCCAAGTAACACTGTGAAGAACAAACTCATCCCACAAGGTGAATAAAGATGCGATGAGAACCGCACAAAGTACTCCCGTCAAATACTTCCAGACCGAGAATCTACTTTGTGTAAGTCCTTTTATATTTTGATGATTCATAAAGATCTCACGAACAACTAACAATTTGGTTTGAAGAGACTCGATGATGGATATAGCTCCCCCACTCACCGAGCAAGATATGCTCATTGCATGTTAAGAGAATTGTGCCTTAACCGATAAAGTCGAGGGTCAACAACAAACGTTTTTCGTTTACTCCGACGTTTGGGGATCGATGAACTAAACCCGCGCCTTCGTTGCCAATCCACTTCTCTCCCTTAAGGAGCGCAACATCACCAACCGTCAAGGATCGAATATCTTGACGAGATGAGTAAATCCCAGACTCAGAATCTGAAAGGCCATTATTCCCTGCCCCAAGTTTTGAGCGATCAACATCGTCATGCTTAAGCCATTCAGTTGCGAGTCCCTGATAGGTAGTCACTAAACGACATGGCACTTTATCAGTATGAAAACGCGGGCACATAGCGCGATCTAATTTGGTCAAACGCAAACCAACGCGTGTTTGCTCAAACAAGCAGCAAAACATATCAACGACGTGTGAAAGATCATCGACCAATGGCGCTACATTTTCGTAGTGATCGAGTTTCAGATTTAAGCGATCTTTTACGTTCTCTGGCGTCACATCATCTTCAACACGAATGAATTCAGCCTGATCAAGCAGAGATGCAATTGAATCACGTAATCCTGATGAGAGATCTCGTTTCCAGACGGCGATATTAACGTCGTCTTTGTAGATATCTGCCAAAGTATGAATGTCATTTGATTCAGCTAATTTTCGCTGAATCTCGTCCACCATCGCTTCCATATAATTATGAAATTCCTTTACGTAGTTTCTTGGGAAGAAGACGATATCCAAGGTTCACAACAACAAACAAAATCGCACACACACTAATGATAGTGGGACCTGTTGGAGTATCGAAAACATAGGAACCATGCAAGCCAATTAAGCTTGCAGAAATCGCTAACACACCAGCGACAACAGCCATCATCTCGGGGGTAGAACTGAGTACTCGAGCTGTAGCAGCTGGAATAATAAGCATTGCGACAATCAGCAATACACCGACTGTTTTAATTGCGACTGCGACCACTATCGCAAGGCTAATAGTAAGAATGAGCTGCTCGTGTTTTGGTTTATACCCACTTGCTAGTGCTAAATCAGGATTAAGCGTAGATAGTAATAGTCCGTTCCAGCGCAGTGTCGCGAGCACTAATACCAGCGCAGCCCCACCCCAAATAATGAAGAGATCTGATTTACCGACAGCGAGAATGTCGCCAAACAAATAAGACATTAAGTCGATTCGCACACCGGACAGAAACGACACAGCAACCAAACCAATTGCCAGGGCTGAATGCGACATCACACCTAGTAAGGTATCCATGGCAATGCCACGCTCACTCAATGATGAAACGGTGATCGCCATGATCATACAAACGATTAAAACGCCCAGAAAAACTGGCGTAGAAAAACTAAGAGAAAGAGCGATACCTAGTACGGCTGAATGTGCGGTCGCATCACCAAAATAAGCCATACGACGCCACACAACAAAACACCCTAAAGGTGCTGCGGCTAGCGCAACACCAACACTCGCGAGAACTGCACGAACAAGAAAATCATCAAACATGGTGATGGCCTCCTTCACAGTTCTCATCATGGGTGTAGTGGTCATCATGATGAGCATGAGGTTTGTGCAAATACAACGCTTCGCTCTGATCCAAACCAAATAAATTGCGATATTCAGGCATGTCGGTAATTACTTCAGGGCGCCCTTGGCAGCAGATGTTTCCGTTTAGACAAATCACGCGATCAGTTTGGCGCATAACGATATGCAGTTCATGACTGATCATTAAAATACCGCAGCCAAGACTATCTTTTACATCAGCGATTTGACGATAAAAATCTGCAACACCAGCATGATCAAGGCCCTGTGTGGCCTCATCGAGAATGAGTAAATTTGGCTTGCCTAGCAGCGCTCTCGCTAATAATACGCGTTGGAATTGCCCGCCTGACAAGTCCATTAATTGCTGCTTACCGAGATTGGGAACACCTGCCATCTCGAGTGCTTCAACAAGACTCGCCTTACTGTGCTTTTTAGGTAGACTCATAAAACGCTCAACCGTCATCGGTAGCGTTTGATCAATGTGAAGCTTTTGCGGAACGTAACCAATACTTAAGTCAGGTGATCTATTAATCGTGCCCTCAAGATGCGGTACTGCACCAATTAACGCACGCAACAAAGTGGTTTTACCTGAGCCATTTGGACCAATAATACTTAGGATTTCCCCTGCCCCAACAGACATGGAGATATTACTGAGTACGGGCTTTGCGCCAAAAGACACTGAAAGCTGCTCGCACTCTATTAATTTTTTGCTCACGCATTACCTCAAAAAAACTGCCTAACGACCCACCAAAAAATACGAGTTGTTAAGCAAAGGACGAAGGAGCTATGATACAACATATCATTACGTTTTGAAGACTTATTTAAACTCCAATAAAACAGGCTCAAGGAAAAGATATGCTCAAGAAAAATCGCTTGGCGCTCATGACGTCATTACTTCCTCTTACAGCATTTGCTGACGCACCTAGCATTGCAGTAGATATTGCACCACTGCACTCAATTGTTAGTCAGGTTACCGCAGGTGTAACAGAGCCCAACCTTATCATTCCTGCAGAAGCATCGCCGCATTACTATAGCCTGAAGCCTTCCCAAGCTCGTTCACTCGCAAATGCTGATGTCGTGTTTTGGATGGGAGAAGAGTTAACACCTTGGCTTGAGAAATCGATGGATAACGTTGCCGAGTCTGCGAAGAAAGTCGAGATACTTGAGTTAGACGAAACCATCACATATGCCTTCCGCGAAGGTGCAACCTTTGAAGGCCATGATCATGGCGATCATGACGAACATGGGCATGACAAACATGACGACCATGGACGCGACGATCATGACGACCATGGACACGACGATCATGATGACCACGGACACGACAAGCATGACGACCACGGACACGACGATCATGATGACCACGGACACGACAAGCATGACGACCACGGACACGACGATCATGACGACCATGGACNCGACAAGCATGACGACCACGGACACGACAAGCATGACGACCA
>NZ_LWFH01001865.1:0-892 GCF_001635725.1 Oleiphilus sp. HI0066 | reverse complement strand
TTAATCCACCAGTAGTAGGCATCACCGCTTGTTTAAACATATCTTTCTCCTTTATGCCTATAAAACTTGCCCAGTGCGAGGACTATGCACTCGGCAAATTAGGCTATGTGCTAACTTCGTTAAGGCTTAAATTAAGTCTTTGCCTTTCAAACCTATTGGGAACTTCTGCAAGTACTCATTTGGTTTTGAACCATCGTAAACGTGGTCGTCAATGAAGTGTGTTTGAGGTGGCTTAAAGCCAGTTTCTGAATCGAATTCAGGGAAATCAGAAGCTTTCGCTTTACCTTCTTCGATCAATGCTTTGGCTGCTGTCGCGTAGATATCTGGACGATATACTTTCTTAGCCGTTTCCATGTACCAATCATCTGACTTATGCTCAGAGATCTGCCCCCAACGACGCATCTGTGTTAGATACCAAATTGCATCACTGTAGTAGGGGTAAGTCGCGTTGTAACGAAAGAATACGTTGAAGTCTGGAATCTCACGCTTATCGCCTTTCTCGTACTCAAACGTACCCGTCATACTGTTAGCAATAACCTCGTAGTCAGCACCAACGTAGTTTGCTTGAGATAAGATTTTTACCGCTTCTGGACGGTTAGCGTTGTTGTTCTCATCCAACCATATTGCTGCGCGGATCATCGCTTTTACAACGCGAGCATGCGTATTTGGATATTTCTCTGCCCACTCGTTACTCACACCGAAAACTTTCTCTGGGTTGTTCTTCCAAATTTCGTAATCCGTTACAACTGGCACACCAATACCTTTAAATACTGCTTGCTGGTTCCACGGCTCGCCCACACAGTAACCATAAATAGTGCCGGCTTCCATCGTTGCTGGCATTTGTGGTGGTGGAGTAACCGAAAGCAATGCATCTGCATCAATCTGACCGCTG
>NZ_LWFH01001864.1:0-1354 GCF_001635725.1 Oleiphilus sp. HI0066 | reverse complement strand
TGCAGCCATTGCACCGGCTTCATTAATGCCTTCCTCTAGTATTTGACCAGCTTGATCCTCACGATAATACATGACCTGATCACGATCATTTGGCACATACTTTTGCCCTTCAGAGGTATAGATGCCTAGTTGTCTGAACATGCCTTCCATACCAAATGTCCGAGCTTCGTCTGGAACGATTGGCACGACTCTTTTTCCGATACGTTTTTCTTTAGTGAGAGAAGAAAGCATACGAACGAAGGCCATTGTCGTTGAGATTTCTCTATCACCTGATCCATCAAGCTGAGCTTGGAACACATCAAGCCCTGGAACTGAAAGCGGTGCACTTTTTTGTCGACGTTTTGGAAAGAAACCACCAAGTTCTTCACGACGCCTTTTCATGTAGATCGCTTCAGGGCTATCTGGTGCAGGACGATAATAAGGAACATCCCCTATTTTTTCGTCACTAATCGGAACGCCAAATCTATCCCTAAATGCTTTTAAGGTATCGATATCAAGTTTTTTGAGAGAGTGGGTTGTATTCGTCGCCTCGCCCATTTTACCGAAACCGTAACCTTTAACAGTATGCGCTAAGATAACGGTTGGCTGACCTTTATGATGCACGGCCTTATGATATGCCGCGTAGACTTTATATGGGTCGTGACCTCCACGGTTTAGCTGCTCAATATCTTCATCCGTTAGATTATCTGCCAACTTCCCGAGCTCAGGATAACGACCAAAGAAGTGCTTACGTGTATACGCGCCGCCGTTGGACTTAAAGCTCTGCATTTCTCCATCAACAAGCTCATTCATAGCTTGTTGCATTGCACCATTTTCATCCTGCTCAAATAGCGGATCCCATTTACGCCCCCAAACAACCTTTAAAACATTCCAGCCTGCGCCTCTAAACACACCTTCTAATTCTTGGATGATTTTACCATTGCCACGCACCGGTCCATCCAAACGCTGCAGATTACAGTTCACAACAAAAATAAGATTATCGAGTTTTTCTCGACCTGCTAAGGCAATTGAGCCAAGAGTTTCAGGTTCATCCGTTTCACCGTCACCAATGAAACACCATACTTTTCTCTCACCTTTATCTGTTAAGCCTCGGCTATGGAGATACTTCATGACATGCGCTTGATAAATCGCCTGTAAAGGACCAAGCCCCATAGAAACCGTCGGGAATTGCCAATAATCCGGCATTAACCATGGATGCGGGTATGAAGATAGACCATCCCCATCCACCTCATTTCTGAAACGATCCATCTGACCTTCGTCAAATCGTCCCTCTAAATATGAACGCGCATAAATACCTGGAGATGAGTGCCCTTGGACATACACTAAGTCAGCTTCTCGCTTATCATCACCGGCA
>NZ_LWFH01001863.1:0-828 GCF_001635725.1 Oleiphilus sp. HI0066 | reverse complement strand
GGCATCTTGCGGGCCGAACTAATAGCCAATTATGATTTGACCCCTGATTGGCCAATACTGATTTGCATTGGAAGGCTTGCAAAGGTCAAAGCATATTCAAACGTGATGAAAGCCTGCCAGACTTTGCCCGTTAATCTAATCATTGTTGGCGATGGCCCAGAAAAAAAAGCGTTAAAAGAATACGAGTCAGAACATATTAAGCTTATCGGCCACCAACATAACGCGCGACGATTTCTCTACGGAGCCGATGCACTTGTTATTAACTCGACCCGGGAGGGATTGAGTTTAAGCATGATCGAAGCGCTGCAAGCAGATACACCCGTACTATCAACTAAAGTATCAGGCGCAGCCTCACTGCTTCCGAACGAAGCAATTATTCAAGCGAACTCGGTGGAAGAGTTACGCAGTGAAATCTCTGCAAAACTTGGCAATAGTCATAAGGTCAGGCGATTAGCGAGTATGGAAAACGATGCATTTGAGTATGCAAAAACACAACTCACGAGCACGCGCATGCTAAACGCATATCAAGACAAGTACGCCTCTCTAACAGAGACTCAAGCTCAGTTTCTGTTTTTAGGCGACTGCAATACCTGTGGTACAGAGCAACTCAAGGCACCAGTATATGCCGACATAGTTGGGCGCCACTTTGAGCGTTCAATACAGAATTGCGGACTGACCATGTCTACTACGCGTGAAGCGCTCGAGTTTTTCAAAGACTACGAACACCCGAAGATCGAAATTATTTTCATTCAATATGGCCTTGTCGATAGCTGGCTGACAATCAAAGCCGCGCCTTATGTGCTGTATTACCCTGACTCATCCACTCGT
>NZ_LWFH01001862.1:0-478 GCF_001635725.1 Oleiphilus sp. HI0066 | reverse complement strand
AATCTTCCAACGCGCGATAAACTTGCACGGTTAGTTTTAAGACA
This sequence comes from Oleiphilus sp. HI0066, assembly GCF_001635725.1. Taxonomy (NCBI): domain Bacteria; kingdom Pseudomonadati; phylum Pseudomonadota; class Gammaproteobacteria; order Oceanospirillales; family Oleiphilaceae; genus Oleiphilus; species Oleiphilus sp. HI0066. The sequence goes on along the minus strand of NZ_LWFH01001862.1, from coordinate 434 downwards.
TATACGTGCTTAGGGTGCTGTTTTCGTAAACGTGTTAGTACTGCAAGAGCTGCTTCATAGCGTTCGTTTTCAATATGCAAACGGACTTGCGTTAAGCTTGCTGCCAGCTCAGAGCCACCGTCGAGCTCGTGGGCTTGCTTGAGTATTTGCGCAGACTCTTTGTGATTACCTTGTTGGTTTGCCGCGTTGGCTGCAGCCAGTAAATTCACCAGAGGCATGCGTGCATGTTGGGCCGACTGTGTTAATAAGGATTTTGCAGTTTGCCAATCACCCTCTAAGAAGGCGAGAAGCCCTCGCTGTGAGTCGTTATTCGCCTTGCGTTTTGGGCGAATTTTAAACCATCGAATTGATTGATTTGAGCCGCGAATAAGTGCTTTTAGCGTACTGATGACAAACCCAAGTCCGATGAGAGCGATGAGATTCAACGACACCAA
>NZ_LWFH01001861.1:0-1709 GCF_001635725.1 Oleiphilus sp. HI0066 | reverse complement strand
GTGTATCGCGCCTAAGATTTTTGGACGTGATGCACCGGTCGCGCTGATTAGATTTCCAGCTTTTCGTTCCGTTGTTTGCTTGGCGAGCCATGCAAAAGCACATGCTTCAACGTCATCGACTGGTATTCCGAGCTCATCTGTAAACTGAATATGCTCGTTGCTGAGCGTTTCAATCCTGTCTATAAGAAGTTGATTGTGAGCGCCGCCGCCGCAAACATAAAACTTCACCGGACCAACTAGATTCTGTTTTTCTGCCTTGATTGTGTCTGCCACGCTAACGGCGCTTAATTCAAGCAAGGTCCGTTGAACATCTTCTGGTTTTAAATCTTGAATCTCATGCTGATTCAGCCAATGAAGATTGAAGTATTCTCGACCGGTGCTTTTAGGAGCTGGGGCGGAGAAAAACGGATCGCTGTATAAGCACTTTAATAAGCTAGGAATCACTTTTCCAGAGCTAGCCCATGCGCCGTTTTCATCATAATCTTTGTCTTTGTGGCACTCTATCCAACGATCAAGCAAAGTGTTTGCGGGCCCAATATCGTATCCATAGCTGTTATGCATGTGACCCTCTGGGATCACGCTAATGTTGCCAATTCCGCCTAGGTTGATAATGAAATGGTGTGCGTCTTTGCTCGAAAATATAGCCTCATGAAATGCGGGGACCAAAGGTGCGCCTTGGCCGCCGCAGACCATGTCTGCCATTCTGAAGTCATTGATCGTCATAATGCCTGAGTGTTCCGCGATGGCATGTCCATTACCAATTTGGATGGAGAAGGGTGTTGGACCTTCTGGGCGATGGCGGATGGTTTGTCCGTGGCTTCCTATAGCCGTAACGCTTTCCGGATTGATGTTTAGGCGAGTTAGGAAGTCGTTCGTGCTTTTACCAATGAACTTCCCCAGTTCATGATCTACTCGACCAAAACGCTCTAGCTCTTCATCAGAGTTTGAATCACAGAGTTGGGATAAGGCGTGTCGCAATTTTTCCGGTAGTTTTATGCAATCAGATTGAACTGTATGGATCTTATTGTCCTCGAATTTAACGAGGGCAATATCAAGGCCGTCTATGCTAGTGCCTGAAATGCAGCCTATATAGAGTTGTTGGCTGGTGGTCACAAGGCTACTGATCATTCAGCGCTAGCTGAAAGTTTTCACGCAGGGTATCTAGTTGCGCTAAGAGAGGCTTTGTTTGAAGCGAGAAGAGCTCAACTTCACTGTTAGGTACTGGTTTTGCGTGTGGTAGCTTCACTCGAACAGGGTTCTTGTGTACGCCATTCACGCGAAACTCATAGTGAAGGTGAGGGCCTGATGCTAAACCTGTGCTGCCAACGTAACCAATGATTTGTCCTTGTTTGACGCGCTTCCCTACTTTTATGTTGCGAGCGAACTTATGCATGTGTGCATATAGTGTGGTGATCTTTTGGCCGTGCTGAAGTATGACTACATTGCCATATCCGCCTTTTCGGCCAGCAAATGTCACTTTACCGTCACCCGTTGCTTTAATTGGTGTTCCGCGAGAAGCTGCATAATCTGTCCCTTTGTGGGCGCGGATTTTATGAAGTACAGGGTGTTTGCGCTTCAGGTTGAAGTGAGAAGAGATGCGAGCAAAATCTACAGGCGTTCGGATAAACGCTTTGCGCATACTCTCACCTGAGGGTGTAAAGTAATTTGAAACGCCATTCGCGTCAGTATAAATGACGGCTTCTAGGTGA
>NZ_LWFH01001860.1:0-717 GCF_001635725.1 Oleiphilus sp. HI0066 | reverse complement strand
CTCATACCCCCTGACGCAATTTCTGCAAGTACTTTTGGAAACCGTGCTCGCCTGTCCAGTATTGAACGAGATTTGTCACGCCACGACTTGTAAGAGTCGCGCCCGAAAGACCATCAATTTGATACTCTGCTTCTGGGTTTGAACGATCAACTGCACCTTTTAACAACGCAATTTTTGGCGCTTCAGAAGCGTCAAGATCGTAAACCTTTTTACCAGGCCATTGAGCTTTCCAGTTTGGATTATCAACTTCACCACCAAGTCCTGGAGTTTCCGCATGCTCATAGAAGCCAAAACCAACAACAGTGTTAGCATCTGCTTCTAGCGCTAGGAAGCCGTGAAGTGTTGACCAAAGGCCGTAACCACTAACAGGAAGAATGATTGTTTTGATCTCGTCGCCTTCACGCACAAGGTATACTTTTGCGTAGTCAACGCGACGCTTGATACTTGCGATATCTTCACTACCCGCAATCGCCTTAGATAACTTAGGATCTTTTTGAGCTTTACGCTGGTCGTAATCAAGTGCATTTTCTTTATTAACTCGATCTGGCTCTGCATATTCGCCAGTATCCAAATCAACGATGCGCGCATCGATTTTCTTAAACGCTTCTTGGATTGCAGTTTTATCGGCACCTGCTGGAAGCAAACCCGCAGCCGCTAAGATGTTTGCTTGCAAGTTGAGCGCTTTGTTCTCCTGCTGAGTTGGCTTCAGGATAACAA
>NZ_LWFH01001859.1:0-698 GCF_001635725.1 Oleiphilus sp. HI0066 | reverse complement strand
ACAAGCTTGTTGATCTTTTCTTACAGGTTTAACGAAAGCTAAAAGTTCGGTAAGACTATGTTTCACAGATCAAAAATGACGCAAAACAGAAGTGAAATACTCATACTTCGAAAGCACTGGAGAGAAAAATTGGATTTAATGAGATTCTGATTTTGGACTACGAAATGCGGTTGGGCTTTGACCTGACCACTTCTTGAAAGCACGAATAAACGCGGCTGGTTCAGAGAAGCCGAGCAACTCTGATAGTTGATTCACGGATATATCAGATGTCTTTAACAGTAAGAATGCCCTCTCTCGACGCACACTGTCTTTGATCTCTTGAAAGCTGTGCCCTTCTTCTTTTAAGCGACGTCTGAGCGTATGTGTGGTTGTATTTAGATGTCCTGAAGTATCATCAAAACTTAGAGTTGATGACTTAGCATAAGCATCAATTAAAAGCCTTTTCACTTGTGCTGTGACGCTATCATCTGCCCTAAATTGCGTCAGCAAAGATTGAGGCGCGTGGCTGAGGAAATTTACAAGAGTATGCGGATCTTGCTTAATGGGTAATCCAAGCATTCGTTTGTTAAATGCAAAGACATTTCGCTCGGCACCAAAGTTCAGTGCGCACGGAAACATAAGCGAAAATTCATCTGAATAACTAGGCTCGTCAAACTGAAAGTCAACCCTATCAAGCAACATCGGACGATCAATCATCC
>NZ_LWFH01001858.1:0-971 GCF_001635725.1 Oleiphilus sp. HI0066 | reverse complement strand
CAACCAAAGCATGGTCAGTCTCTAGACCAAGACCTAACTTATCATTTACAAGATCAAGAACGCGTTCTGCTTCCGCAACGATTTCAGGACCAATGCCATCACCTGGCAATAACAAAACTTTTTTAGACATATCTAACTTTCCAATAAACTTTCAAATTCTTTCGCGTGCTTGCGCTTATTAAGCACCTTGAATCGCATCAAACAACCAAGGCGTTTCTTGGCGACGACGTGCTTCGTATTCTTTAATCTTCTCTTCGCTCTCTAGCGTCACGCCAATATCATCCAAACCGTTCAACAAGCAGTGCTTACGGAATGCATCGATTTCAAAGCTAAAGCTTTCACCGCTTGGCGTTGTCACAGTTTGCGCATCAAGATTGATATCCAACTCATAGCCTTCAGTCGCTTCAACTTCATTGACTAGCTGATCAACTTGCTCTTCTGTTAACACAATCGGCAACAAGCCATTTTTAAAACAGTTATTGAAGAAAATATCCGCAAAACTTGGCGCGATCACAGAACGGAAACCGTAATCATCTAAAGCCCATGGCGCGTGCTCACGCGAAGAACCACAACCGAAGTTTTGACGTGCTATCAACACGCTTGAACCTTGGTAGCGCGCTTGGTTTAAAACGAATTCTTCGTTTAATGGACGACCTTCACAGCTTTGATCTGGCTTGCCTTCATCTAAGTAACGCAACTCATCAAACAAGTTCTTACCAAAGCCAGTGCGTTTGATAGATTTCAAAAACTGCTTAGGAATGATCATATCCGTATCAACATTGGCACGATCAAGCGGAGCAACAAGGCCTTTTAATTCAGTAAACTTTCTCATCTCTCTCGCCTCCCCTATGCGCTTACAAATTCGCGAACGTCAACAAACTTACCGGCAATTGCAGCAGCTGCTGCCATCGCAGGACTTACCAAGTGCGTGCGGCCACCAAAGCCTTGACGACCTTCAAAGTTACGGTTCG
>NZ_LWFH01001857.1:0-793 GCF_001635725.1 Oleiphilus sp. HI0066 | reverse complement strand
GATTACACGCGGGCGGTAAGTTTTCTAACGATAACTACAACTTCTCTTGCGGATTGCACGGGGTTGGGGTGTCGGTTGTTAATGCGCCCTCCACAAAACTTGAAGTCTCTATCCGCCGCGATGCTAAGTTACATCGCATTGCATTCGCTGATGGCGATAAAACCGATAGCTTAGAGGTGATTGATAGCGTTGGTAAGCGAAATACCGGAACAAAAGTGCATTTCTGGCCTGACGCTCAGTATTTCGATTCGGTTAAATTCTCTATTTCTAGACTTCGACATGTCTTGCGCGCAAAAGCCGTTCTATGTCCGGGTTTGCAAGTTATTTTTCAGAATAAGCAAACGGATGNGAAGGATGAATGGTATTACGAGGATGGCTTAAAAGATTATTTGGTTGCTGCGACAGATGGCTTTGAAACTTGTCCGAAAGTTCCGTTTACTGGGTCGATGGCTGGCAATAGCGAAGCGGTTGATTGGGCAATACAGTGGTTAACCGAAGGCGGTGAAATCACTCAAGAGAGCTACGTAAACCTAATTCCAACAGCGCAAGGTGGTACGCACGTAAATGGCTTTAGAACGGGCTGTTTAGAAGCAATGCGAGAGTTTTGTGAGTTTAGAAATTTATTGCCGCGTGGCATAAAGCTTGGCCCAGAAGATATTTGGGATAAAAGCTGTTTTGTTTTATCTGCCAAGTTAGGCGATCCTCAATTCTCAGGTCAAACCAAAGAAAGATTATCTTCACGCGAGGCTGCTGCGTTTATTTCGGGTGTAGTGAAAGACGCATTTAGCTTGTG
>NZ_LWFH01001856.1:0-570 GCF_001635725.1 Oleiphilus sp. HI0066 | reverse complement strand
TTGGGGCTTGGCCTTTAAACCAGAAACGGATGACATGCGTGAAGCGCCATCGCGTTGTCTGATGGAAGCATTATGGAATGCAGGTGCCAAAGTCGTGGCCTACGACCCCGAAGCTCAGGAAGAATGTTCACGTATTTACGGTGAGCGTGCAGATCTTACTTTGGTCACGAATAAAGATGCGGCTCTTGAAGGTGCAGATGCCTTGGTGATTTGTACAGAGTGGAAGGCTTTCCGAGCCATGGATTATGAAGCTGTTGTGCAAAAGTTAGCGAATCCTTTGATCGTAGATGGACGAAATCTGTACGATCCTGCTATCGTTAAAAATTATGGCATTACATATTACTCAATCGGCCGAGCATAAAGTCTGATGAGTACCAAAGGTATCTGTTGATCAACGCGTCGAATAGATACCTTTTTTGCGTGTAGATATTCATTGAATGAAGAATAAGGTTGATCATGGAAAGCAAAGGAAGTATTCGACGTCAGGTAAGTAAATTAAAGCTTGTTACCGCAGTGTCTGCCGCGCTCTTTTTGGGAGCTTGTGGCGGCGATGATACGGATACCGAGTTT
>NZ_LWFH01001855.1:0-1294 GCF_001635725.1 Oleiphilus sp. HI0066 | reverse complement strand
AAGTCTGGTGCAAAGCCAGCGCTCGGATCTTTCATTTTCTGACCAGCCATAATCGACATGGTGATTTCTGCGAGATAGTCAAAAACCAAGTAATCGATGTTGCCTTTATCGACGAGTTGCTGTGCTGCGGTTTCGGTGTCACCCCAAAACGCTGATGCGCAACCAATTCTTATTTTTTTCGCTTCTGCCATTGTGCGTTTTTTCCTGTCTAAGACGGCGCTACTCGCGACGTGAAACTGAGTTAAAAAAGCAGATGAGATGGGTTACTCATTTTTGGTGTCAGCACCTTACCAAGCAAGTGCTTGGTTTGTAAATAGTTCGCAAGCTCGTTATTATCAGTTTTTTGTAAATACTTATTTCTAGGGAGTGGCTGGTGGCCGTTATTGTTGAACAAGAAAAACTTGATTTAGTCGATGATCTTGTCGAGCAAGGTGAGGTGACAGACCCTAGAACGCCTAAAGGACGATTGCTTGCAAAAGCGGCGAAGCTATTTCGTGTCAAGGGATACGAGCGTACGACGGTAAGAGACTTAGCAGCGGCTGTCGGCATTCAATCTGGCAGCATTTTTCATCACTACAAATCGAAAGAAGAGATTCTGTTAGCGATGATGAAAGAGGTTGTTATCTACAACACGCATTTAATGCGTCGCCGTATAGAAGAAGCAGACAGCATTGAGAGCAAACTACTCGCGCTCATCAAGTGTGAGATAGATGCGATCAACGGCGTAACTGGCGATGCAATGTCTGTTCTCGTCTATGAATGGCGAAGTCTTTCAGAAGAGAAGCAAGACTACATTCTTGGCTTACGCAGTGAATATGAAGGCATTTGGATGCAGACGCTTGAGGCTGCCAAATCAGATGGCAAAGTGCAGGGTGATACATTTGTCTTAAGACGCCTATTAACCGGGGCTATTAGTTGGACGACGACATGGTATGATCCAAAAGGGTCGATGGATTTAGATGCCTTGTCGGTAGAGGCACTCCATTTGGTGATTAAGCAGTAGCTTGTCGCTTATTGTTGATAATCGATAGGTGCTAAATATGTCTAAGCAAAAAGAGATATCNAGTGACCCAGATGCCAAAGGGAATGAGATGACCCTGTGGCAGACGACGCAAAGTGTTTTGTATGCAATGCTTGGTGTTCAAAAGTCGAAAAATGCCAAACGCGATTTCAGCAAGGGAAAAGCGAGTCATTTCATCATTATTGGTATTTTGTTTGGCGTATCGTTTGTGATTGCACTCGCGTTACTTGTGCGCTTTATTTTGAACCAAGTTGTTGTTTCGTAATCTGCAGC
>NZ_LWFH01001854.1:0-537 GCF_001635725.1 Oleiphilus sp. HI0066 | reverse complement strand
ACAGTTTCGTCTAAAACACGCTTGCTGTTGATCCCTTGGATACGCAAGCCGTATGCGACGTTTTCGTAAATACTTTTCGGGAAAGGGTTTGGCTTCTGGAATACCATTCCCACACGACGGCGTAGATCTGCTACTTCGACTTCACGATCGTAGATGTCGCTACCTTCAAGAAGCACTTTACCTTGGATGTTTACGCCATCAACAAGGTCATTCATGCGGTTGAAGCAACGCAATAGCGTTGACTTACCGCAGCCTGAAGGGCCGATAAAAGCAGTTACACGATTCTGTGGAATCGTCATGTTGATGCCATGTAGCGCTTCTTTTTCACCATAACTTAGGCGTAGGTCTTCAACTTTAAGTGCGACCTTTTCATCTTCTAGACGAAGGTTATTGTCTGAGCGCTGAAGGCTACTGATGTCGATACCGTGTGTACGTTCGTTTGTGTTCTCTGTGTTTGAATCTTGTGTCATATCAAACTTCTCTAAAAATCTATCAATAAAATTTGGTTGTTTAGCTAATTGGGAGGCAGGAGCAAAA
>NZ_LWFH01001853.1:0-928 GCF_001635725.1 Oleiphilus sp. HI0066 | reverse complement strand
TAGGATTACGATAGATGAACGTAACGAAAATGACCGATCTAGAACTTAAAGGTAAACGCGTTTTGATCCGCGAAGACCTTAATGTACCGGTCAAAGATGGCAAAGTAACAAGCGATGCACGTATTCGCGCGTCATTGCCAACAATTAAAGCCGCTATTGAAGCGGGCGCAAAAGTTATGTTGATGTCGCACCTAGGCCGACCAACCGAAGGCGAATATGCAGAAGAATTTTCGTTGAAGCCAGTGGCTAATCATCTTTCTTCATTACTCGGCAAAGATGTTCCTTTACTTAAGACTTTGGAAGTCCCATCAGATATTCAAGATGGCGATGTAGTGCTTTTCGAAAACGTTCGCTTTAACAAGGGTGAGAAAAAAGACGAAGAGACATTGTCAAAGGCATACGCTACGCTTTGTGATGTATACGTCATGGACGCATTTGGAACTGCGCATCGCGCGCAAGCTTCAACACACGGTGTCGGACAATTTGCGCCGATTGCCTGTGCAGGCCCATTACTCGCAGCTGAACTTGAAGCACTAGCTCACGCACTAGATACACCAAAGCGTCCACTCGTCGCTATTGTTGGTGGCTCAAAAGTATCTACTAAGTTGACGGTATTAGAATCTCTATCAGACAAAGTTGATCAGCTTATTGTTGGGGGCGGTATTGCAAATACTTTCCTTGCTGCGGCGGGCAATCCAGTTGGTAAATCGTTATATGAAGAAGATTTGATCTCTAACGCGAAAGCTCTGTCGGAAAAAACGGATATCCCAACACCAACTGATGTCGTGACCGGTAAAGAATTTTCTGAGACGGCTGTAGCTGAAGGAAAGAGCGCTCAGGCGGTTGCTGATGATGATATGATTTTCGACATTGGCCCAGAAACCTCTGCAAAGCTAGCCGAAATCATTAAAAACGCAGGGACTATTAT
>NZ_LWFH01001852.1:0-737 GCF_001635725.1 Oleiphilus sp. HI0066 | reverse complement strand
TTCACAGACGAGCCTAACCATAATGGCTGGTCTGCTAACTGACCTGGAGCAGAATAAGCAATAGTAGGTGCGGTCAGATATGTGACCAGCGCACACCAACGAAGTTTGCGTTCGAATGTTTTCATAGCACGCCCCCCTGCAAGGTCGCTAGAGCTTGATGCTTCTGTCGTATGTCTATTGATCAAGCTCATAGTTTTTTACCGTAGTATGTTTCAATAATGCGTTGTGAATTCGCGGTACCACCTGTACTACGCGCGACAATTCTAAACGTTGTGATTAAAGGGTTACCGGTGCCTGAACCATAACCACCACCGGTTTCACCAAAGTCACCCTGACCGGTGTTTAGACCATCATCTTCGACTGAACCCGCAAGCTCTATAAAGTAACGTGGTTGCACTGTTTGCCCTGCCACGGCACCCGCTGCCTGGGTGGCGGTATTGTTTACGTCATCAACCCAAATGCTGGCATCAAATGGGTCTGGCGCATTACCATTGGTATAAAACGGGCCAGTTGAATTGAAACCCGTTGTCGAAATAAACGCTTCAATAGCTTGCTCTGCAGCGCGAACGGCTGTTTCTGAACCTTGCAGTGCAACGTTGCCGTCTTGAATCGCTGCAGACATCTTCCCTTGCATAATGGTGTCGTTCATTGAGCTCACACCCAATACCGTCAAGATCAACAAGAAGATAAGCGAGATAAATAAGGCAGCGCCTTTCTGCTTTTTAGGGTTTAGATTC
>NZ_LWFH01001851.1:0-725 GCF_001635725.1 Oleiphilus sp. HI0066 | reverse complement strand
TTTAGATCTGTTCTGTGGTTTAGGAAACTTCACCGTGCCGCTCGCCACGCAAGGTAAAGAGGTTGTANGCGTTGAAGGCGACGATGCAATGGTTGTACGTGGCAAGGAAAATGCTTTACTTAACGATCTTGATAACCTGCGCTTCTATGGTGCCAATTTACAGGCGGACTTCACGAAAGAAGAATGGGCGCATGAAGGCTTTGATAAGATTCTTATCGATCCACCGCGCTCGGGTGCTTTGGAAGTCTGTCAGTATCTCACCAAGTTTGGTGCGAAAAAGATCGTGTACGTCTCGTGTAACCCCGCAACCCTTGCACGCGACGCAGGCGTAATTGTTGAAAACGGATATCGTTTGGTGAATGCAGGTGTTATGGATATGTTCCCGCATACATCACACGTCGAGTCGATCGCGCTGTTTGTGAAAGACTAGTCGATACGAATTAATAAAAACTTATGGATGTCGCATGGTAAAAGTTCGCGAAGATTACATCGCAGATTTATCACCTGAACAAGGGATCGAGCAATGGCTCGAGAACTTACAGAGTGATACGAATCTGAATGAGATCGAGCGCGTGCGTGAAGCTTGCCATGCCGCTCTAGAGTACAGTAAAACGCCGTCGCACGAAGAACGTTACTGGAGTAATTCCAATCACGATACGTTTTTGATTGGCATAGAAATGGCGCAAATTTTGGCGGAACTCGATTTGGACGAGCACGCGATTATT
>NZ_LWFH01001850.1:0-1312 GCF_001635725.1 Oleiphilus sp. HI0066 | reverse complement strand
AATATAAGGGAGTAAGCGATGCTAGATAAAAGCTTGGTATCGGGTAAGGCATTTCGTGACGACAAGAATTTTCCACATGGATTTAGTCGCAGTGGGAATTTTTCTCGTAATGAGTCAGAACTACTAACACGAGGAGGCTGCTGCGCAAACAGTCTTATTGCCGGAGAAATAGAGCCAAAGGGAAAGGCTCAAAAACAGCTGATTGCAGTGTGCCGCGGTGAACGCGACGCCGAGACTGAATTTGAAAAAGTCTGGATGAAGTACGCTGATTTTATTGGTCGTAAACGCTGCGTGTTTAGCTTTGCATCAAGTGGAAATTTAGCATCATCTGAAGGCAGAGTTTACGCTAAAGACTTATTGAGTTAAGTCAGCCTGAGATACAGACCAAAGTATGGTGCTTTGGGTCAACGTCTTGCGTTCGTAATTGGTGTTTTTGTATAGTTCGCCGCTCAAAATTCATTTGCTTGAGCGGTTATGTTGCAAAACTACATCAATTATCGGAAGCCAAAAATCGTTTGGAATAATCCGAATGCGGGATTTCTGACGGCGTTTGCCGCAGCGGTAATTGTTCATCTGTTGGTAGCGATCGTTTTCTATTCGTATGCGCTAGGGCCTAAGGCGTATATCGTCGATAATTCAACGTACCGGGTTGCCTTGTCTCAACGCATTTTAGAACCCACTCCTGAGTCTATTATTGAACCCTTGTCGGCCAGTCAAGAATCGCCAAAACAGGAAGATCTTACCCCTAAATCGAAACCCGATCCTGTGGTGAAGCCTGTCGAGAAACCGGTTGTCGAACCCGAACCTCAAAAGTCAACGGAAGCCATTTTAGAAAGCGAGCCTTCTAAATCATCACCGGTTGAGACTATTCAAACAGTTGCTCCATCCAAGAAGAAAATTGCGAAGCAATCCGAAGCGAGCATCAGTGATCATTCGGATAAGGGTGAACCTGCTAATAAAGTTGCCGAAAGCAAAGCAAAAGAGCAGCCTCAACAAGATCAAAAAGAGCAGAAGGCTCCGGTCAAGAAAATTGAAGAGCCTAAAGAGCAATTTAGATCGCCAGCTTATGTGCTAGGTAGCCCTTCAAATCCCAGACCAGTTTATCCTAGCTTAGCGCGCAGGCGTGGTTGGGAAGGGGATGTATTATTAGGAGTGCATGTTGATGTTACGGGCTCGGTGACTTACGTAGAGATTCTAGAATCGAGTAATGTATCGGCTTTAGATTTTGCCGCTTATTCAACTATTTACGAAAGCTGGAGCTTCTCTCCTGCTGATGCGGCTGAAGCTTCGTTGAGAGGCTATGTTACTGTAC
>NZ_LWFH01001849.1:0-520 GCF_001635725.1 Oleiphilus sp. HI0066 | reverse complement strand
CTCTTTAGATTGTCCTGTGATGACACAAGTGCAACGACATCAAACTGAGTTGAGAATTGCTCGAGCTCAAGAAATATCTGCTCGACTCGAGAAAAAAGGCCTACCGCCAACATTTGATAAAGCGAAAAGCTTGAGCCATGAGGGAATACCCGGAAGGCCTCATTTTGCCAAAGTGCTTATCGAAATTGGCGCCGTTGAGACAATGAATGAAGCATTTAAGCGTTACTTGGGTTCTGGTAAGGCAGGAGATGTGAAAAGTATTTGGCCGGATTTACAGACAGTGATGTCGTGGGTTAAAGAAGCTGGCGCAACAGGTGTTATCGCACATCCTCGTAAGTATGATTTTAGTTTAACTAGACTTCGTGAATTGATTGTTGAGTTTAGCGACTTGGGAGGGCAAGGAATGGAAGTTGTCGTATCTGGACAAAAACCAGGAGAGGTCGGAATGCTAGGCGATATGTGTCGTAGATTTGGTTTGTATGGTTCTGTTGGCAGTGATTTTCATTCGCCTGATTGGTCA
>NZ_LWFH01001848.1:0-729 GCF_001635725.1 Oleiphilus sp. HI0066 | reverse complement strand
CCCGTCTACATGATGCGTCGCCCTGAGACTTGCAGGACTCTAGGTAAGGGCCGCACAGCATTTTACAACGACATCAGCAAAGGGCTTATGACCCCTGGCGTTGCCATCACTTCCCGAACCGTTGCCTGGCCTAGCGATGAAGTCTTCGCCGTGATGAAAGCGCGTATTGCAGGCAAGAGCGAAGCCGAACTCAAAGAGCTGGTTCAAAACCTATTAGAGAGACGCGAGTTGGGAGAAGCATAGAATGAAAAAAACAAACGCCCCGAAGGGCGAAAGTCAGCAACTAAATTCTACATCAGCCCAACGAACACGGCTTTTAAATGCGCTCAAAGAACGCTCTAACGAAGGTGTGACTACAATCTACGCTCGTGAACAACTGGACATAATGTCACCAGCACCACGAATTATGGAGCTTCGAGAGATGGACTGGGATATTCGAACTGTATGGACGACAGAGGAAAACAGTCGAGGCTACAAGCACCGTAATGCCCGCTATGTTCTTGTCAACGAGCATTGTGGAGTCTTGTAAGAGATGGCTCGCCCTAAAGGAAAAAGTGGACAAAAGAAACGTCCTTTCGTGATGCTGCCAAAAGACGTTTTAAGGCATACTGACTACATCAATCTAAGCCACAAGTCGAAAGTACTACTTGTGGACGTTTTGAGGCAATATCAGGGCTACAACAATGGTGATTTCAGTATTACATTGTCTCTTATGCAAGAGTATGGCTG
>NZ_LWFH01001847.1:0-1038 GCF_001635725.1 Oleiphilus sp. HI0066 | reverse complement strand
TATAAAGGCTTACTTAACTATCTTCAAAGATGGCTTCTGAGGTGAAGAACCCTGCTCTTGTACCGGCTCTTCATCGAATGGTGGCGGCTCAGGTGCACCTGGCTCCGCACCAAAAACCATGCCTTGGCCATTCTCTTTTGCATAGATTGCCATGACAGCAACTACTGGGATATATACCTGCATCGGAACACCACCAAAACGAGCTTGAAACTCAATTGCGGCATCTTCGATAAGTAAATTTGTTACAGCGCTAGGACTGATGTTGAGGATGATCTGACCATTAGTTACATAATCTTCAGGCACATGAACGCCCTGAATACCGGCATCCACTACCAAATACGGTGTTAGGCCGTTATCAATAATCCATTGATTTAATGCACGAACCAGGTATGGCCTACTTGGGGTCACACCATCCTCCTTGTATGCTAGTGACTAGTGACGCATTTCTGCTTCAACTTCAGACAAACTCTCTTGGAATGACTCACGAGAGAACATCTGATCCATATAACGTAATATCGGCTTAGCTGCTGGCTCTGACAACTCAATGCCTAGCACAGGCAAACGCCACAACAAGGCCGCAATGCAGCAATCTACAATCGTAAACTCTTCACTCATAAAGAAAGGCTTATCAGCAAAAATTGGTGCTGTTGCCAAAAGACTTTCTTTGAACTCTTTACGCTTTTCATTTGCAGATGAAGATTCTGGATCCGCTAGGATAGAGTCAACAAGAGAGCACCAGTCTTTTGAAATTCGGTACATCATTAGACGACTCTGCGCGCGTGCTACTGGGTAGACAGGCAACAATGGAGGATGAGGGAAACGCTCATCTAAATACTCCATCATGATATCAGCTTCATACAATACAAGATCACGATCTACCAATGTAGGCAATTCATTGTATGGGTTATGATCAGCTAACTCTGCAGGCTTTTCATCTGGATCGACATCAATAATATCTACTGCCACACCTTTTTCGGCGAGAACGATACGGACTCGGTGGCTATAGTGGCTTGCACCATCAGAAAAAAACGTCATCGA
>NZ_LWFH01001846.1:0-796 GCF_001635725.1 Oleiphilus sp. HI0066 | reverse complement strand
CTGTTAGATCCATATTTTTCTGCGACAAAAATTGCTTGGATCTTAGATAATGTCGATGGCGCTAGGGTATTGGCAGATCAGGGTGATTTGGCTTTTGGTACGATTGATAGCTATTTGCTCTGGCGGCTTACTGATGGAGAGGTGCATGCAACGGACGCCACAAACGCTTCTCGAACCAATCTTTTCAATATCATAGATCAGCAATGGGATGACGAATTACTAGCGTTATTTGACGTTCCTAAATCAGTTTTACCCGAAGTAAAAGATTGTGGTGCTGACTTTGGTGTCTGCAGTGAAGAGTGGCTTGGCGCACCAGTTCCAATACTTGCGATGATCGGTGATCAGCAGTCGGCTCTTGTTGGACAAGCATGTTTTGATAAAGGCATGTTGAAGAGTACCTATGGTACAGGTTGCTTTGTGATTCTCAATACCGGAGACACGGCCCTTCGCTCAGATAATAAGCTGTTATCAACGGTGGCTTATCGTTTCAATGGTGAAGTGGTCTATGCCTTGGAAGGGAGTATCTTTGTTGCTGGTGCTGCGGTGCAGTGGTTAAGAGACGGACTTGGCGTCATTGAAAATGCACATGAATCGGAAGCGATTGCGACAGAGGTCGGTTATCAAGATGCCTTATATGTGGTTCCGGCTTTTACAGGTCTAGGAGCCCCTTACTGGGACCCTGATGCGCGCGGGGCGGTATTAGGACTTACACGTGACACTGGGGCCAACGAAGTCGTCACTGCTGGTTTAGAATCTGTCGCGCACCAGACGAATGATTTATTAGAAGCGATGATTC
>NZ_LWFH01001845.1:0-872 GCF_001635725.1 Oleiphilus sp. HI0066 | reverse complement strand
ATATCGTTGCCTAGCCCTAAACTTAGCGGAGACGCGGCATCATCGTAATCTTTAGAACTCAATACTTCACTAAATCGAACGATCTCACGATGCTCGTTCGGTATCTCAATCCCGATCACTGACTTCCCAGGTATAACCTCGACAACACGAACACTCATTACTGCCAATGAACGCGCAAGGTCTTTCGCAAGATTACTAATCTTACTCACCTTCACGCCAGGCGCGGGTTGAATTTCAAAACGTGTAATTACAGGGCCGGGGTTAACTTCGACAACCTCTGCACTCACCCCAAAATCAGCTAGTTTCACTTCAAGCAAGCGCGACATGCTTTCAAGGTCTGCGGGCGAATACCCTACCTTTTTGTTTTTCTCAGGAGGGTCTAAAAGCGTTAATGAGGGTAAAGCAGACTCTTGTCCAATAAACAAACTACCCTGTTGCTCTTCTTCGAGGCGCTTGCCTTGTTTGCTCTTCTTAACAAACGGAGAAATTTTAATAGACTTACCATCTGATTCTGCCTCAGCCGCAGACTTTTTCTTTTGCTGAATCACAACGGTATCAGTGCTTGGCGAAACTTTTGGTTCGACTTTTTCCTGAGTTTCAGTCTCTGTCGGTGCTTTCTTAGCTAAACCTAAGACCTTTTTAAGCGCAGGAGCACTTTTCTCTTTCACTTTCTCGACGCTCGCCTTCGACTCAGACAATGTCTTAACCGGTTCTTTCAAGGCCTCGTGTTTGGCTTCGCGCTCTTGTTGTCTGCGGATAATATCCTGCTCCAACTTTCGCTGAGCACGCAGATCACGCCTAACATCTAAATAATTTTTGATAAAGCTATAGACTCGATTTAAGCCTCTTCCAATGACTCGACCACAGGCAAT
>NZ_LWFH01001844.1:0-1320 GCF_001635725.1 Oleiphilus sp. HI0066 | reverse complement strand
GGATTTTGAAAGCAACAAAAAATGCATCTGCGCCGGCACTGGCACCAAAGAAATTAGCGACAACAACGTCTCTCGCTAAGCCTAGAAAGCGAGACACCATTGTCATCAATCCAACAATTGCGGAAGAACGAAATAAATTTTTTTTAGCGGGACTTTGGCTTGCCTCGGAATCCATACAAGGTCTTATTTTTCTGAACAATTAATATGCTCGCCATGCTACTCGACTATCGCGAGACTTTCACTATGCTTAGAGAATAAAGAAGAACTGAGGTGAATTATGGACAAGAGCATTAATCGCTTACTTATGCAATTTGAGCAGCTTTTAAAAACGACAAACAAGGAGCAAATCAACCCTAAAATTGATGAGCTTTGCATCAGCGATCTCCAGCCTATTGTCGAACTAGTAGCACGCAGTCGCGCAGAATATTTAGAGCATCTATACACGCTATGTAAGCAGTATGAGGGAACTGAGAATTTCCCTAGCAACGACGAAATGCAAAAACTTCGTGCTCACCGTTTACGCTTTGAGGAGTTGGCGGAGGGTTCTAAAGCATTTGAAACATCGATTCAGCGTGGATATCTAGATCTAAAAGACTAAGCGCATCGCGAAATCTTTTGCCTCTGGTGTTTTTTTGATCATCCCGCTAGCATTACCGAGATAAAAAATAAAAACATATAGAGGCTATACATGATTCCATTCATTCGCACGCCAGACTCTCGCTTTGCTCGCCTATCTAATTACCCTTTCAAGCCCAACTATAAAGATATTGATGGCTTGCGGATGCACTATGTTGACGAAGGTTCTAAAAATGCAGATCCCGTTCTCATGCTCCATGGCGAACCAACATGGTCGTATTTATATCGACACATGATTCCTATTTGCGCAGCTGCTGGACATAGAGTGATTGCGCCAGATCTCATTGGCTTCGGAAAATCAGATAAACCAACCAATAAAAACGACTATAGCTACGAAACACATGTTGACTGGCTTCTTAATTTCATTGATCAACTCGAGCTCAACAACATCACTCTTGTATGCCAAGACTGGGGATCACTACTTGGCTTACGCTTAGCCGCAGAGAACTCAGACAGATTTAAAGCCATCGTAGTTGGCAACGGCATGTTGCCCACGGGTGATGAGACAGTTCCAAAAGCATTTAAAATTTGGCGCGCATTTGCATTAAACAGCCCCTGGTTTCCCATCGCGAAAATCATAAACACTGGCTGTTTTAAAACGCTTAGTCCTGATGAAATACGTGCTTACGATGCGCCGTTTCCTAGCTCAAAATACAAAGCTGGAACAAGAGCTTTTCCTGCACT
>NZ_LWFH01001843.1:0-1016 GCF_001635725.1 Oleiphilus sp. HI0066 | reverse complement strand
TCCCTAAGTTGAAGACAGAGTAACAAGCAGGTTTAGAATAATCATACTAAGTTTTAGATTATTCTCTTACCATTCAAAAAGAACCCATTTAGGCACTAACATTTGTGAGCGTTCTTCACGAATCCAGCCCTCGCCATCGGCAGGAACTAAGTAATACTCAGAGCCAACTTTTGGCACGACTTTGATCTCTTTTAATATGCCATTTACACGATACTCGTAGAACGTTTTATCCTCTTCTTCTCGAATCACGATATCAGGCTGCTCACCAGTCGCTAAGTCTTCCGCACTAAGATGTGGAACCGAAAAAGAAGCCAACATAATTGCAGCGACTGCACAGAATTTTAATAGGGTTTGCATAATAAGTTCTCGAGAGGAAATTAACTCAAAGTGTAGATGGAATTGAGGTTTAAGCTTGGCACGTTTTTCCTTACTATAGCAAACTTTCCCAACGACTTATTCAGACCAATTTCATGACAACATCGGCACCTACCGTTCTCGTTGACGGTTCATCTTATTTATTCCGCGCGTATCACGCGCTTCCTCCGCTCAACAACTCAAAAGGACAACCCACAGGCGCAATCAAAGGTGTCATCAATATGATGAAGCGTCTGCAAAGCGATTATCCTGACTCTAAGATCATTGTTGTCTTTGATGCCAAAGGAAAAAACTTTCGTCATGAAATGTATGAGGACTACAAAGCCAATCGTCCCCCAATGCCGGACGACTTACGTTCCCAAATTCAGCCGATTCACGACATTATTCAGGCTATGGGATTACCGCTACTCGTTATTCCGGGCGTTGAAGCTGACGACGTCATTGGCACATTAGCAAAACAAGCTACAGACACGCAGCATGATGTGGTTGTATCGACCGGCGATAAAGACATGGCGCAACTTGTCACGCCGCATGTCACGCTGATGAATACAATGACCAACACCTATATGAATGAGGAAGGCGTCGTCGAAAAATTTGGTGTTAAACCAAATCAAATTATCGATTACTTAGCGCTCGTCGGC
>NZ_LWFH01001842.1:0-1436 GCF_001635725.1 Oleiphilus sp. HI0066 | reverse complement strand
GCTTGAAAGGTCAGAAGATGTATATCTCTGGTGGCGATCAAGATATCACCGAAAATATTATTCATTTGGTGCTCGCGCGCGTCGAGGGAGCTCCTCAAGGCGTGAAAGGGATAAGCTTATTTATTTGCCCAAAGTTTCTACTCAATGATGATGGCTCTTTGGGTAAACGCAATGATGTTATGTTGGCCGGTTTACTGCACAAAATGGGCTATCGAGGCACGACATCAACGGTGCTGAATTTTGGTGAGAAAGATGACTGTACTGCCTTCTTGATTGGTGAAGAGGGGAAAGGGCTTTCGTACATGTTCAAGATGATGAATGAGGCCAGAATTGGCGTAGGTCTTGGTGCAGCAATGATCGGTTATCGCGGTTATCTCGAGTCTTTGGCTTTCGCTAAAGACCGACCACAAGGCAGAAAACCCTCAAATCGAGACACTACAAGTGCCCCAGTGAATATTGTTGAGCATGCTGATGTGAAACGTATGTTGTTGGCTCAGAAAGTCTATGTAGAAGGTTCCTTAGCGCTGTGTTTGTTTGCGTCTAAATTGGTGGATGAACATGAGGCCGGTGGAGACGAAAATGCACTTGTGTTGCTAGATTTACTGACTCCGGTTGTGAAAAGCTACCCCTCTACTTATGGATGTAAAGCGAATGAATTAGCGATCCAAGTTTTGGGCGGCTCTGGCTATATTCGCGAGTATCCCGTTGAACAGTGCTACCGTGATAATCGGCTTAATCCTATCCATGAAGGCACACATGGTATTCAATCACTTGATTTGCTTGGTCGTAAACTATGGCAAAAACAAGGGCTTGGGCAGCAATTGCTCATGCAGCGAGTTCAGGCGACTTTAGCCAGAGCCAAAAAACATGAGCGCTTAGCTGATTTGGCTGAGCACTACAGCACTGCATTGAAAACATTTATCGAAACGACTACTGCTTTAGGTATGGCTCTGCAGCAAGGTCGAATTGATGAGACCTTAGCTAATTCTGCCTTATACCTTGATGTGATGGGGAGAATGGTCGTCGGTTGGTTGTGGTTAGACATGGCCTGTGCAGCATTAGAGTCGGATCGCGATGAAGCTTTTGTTTCGGGGAAATTACAAGCAGCACGTTATTTTATTCGTTGGGAACTTCCTGAAATTAATCATTTAAGCGAGTTGCTGAAAGGCTTTGATCAGACTTGCGTAGAAATGGAAGTTGACTGGTTCTAATGATCAGTTGATGAATAAAAAGGGGAGGTGACTCCCCTTTTTTGTGGGTGGAAATTGTTTCTAACGCGCGTAATAGGCAACCGNCGATGCCTTTTGAATAGTCTCTGCATTGATTAAATATCCTACGAGGTTCGGTGGGGTATTCTCGTCAACGTCTAAAGTTTCGGTGTTGAGTGCATAAACGGTAAATAAGTATTGGTGCGGTCTATCGCCTTCAGGAGGGCA
>NZ_LWFH01001841.1:0-695 GCF_001635725.1 Oleiphilus sp. HI0066 | reverse complement strand
GGTTTAGCAAACGAGTGTTAATTCAGACCTATCTATAATCGATTAATCTGGACATTTTCTCATCGCCATTTTTCTTTATTGAATCAATAACTCCTCGACGGTTCTCTAATGTGTGATTCTGGCTGACTTTCCATTTGCCTTGGATTTCATCAATGGTGATGCGCAGACCGACAATCGCTCTGAGCATGGTATCGATGTAGCCGTTTGGTGCGTCGCTTACTTTCCACGGCTGCTCGCGTTGATCTTCTTGTGAGCGCGTGAGTTTTTCGACAATGCTTAATAGCTCGTCTTTATCATGGTTGAAGGTGATTTCTCCCTTGATATGAACGGCGGTGTAATTCCATGTTGGAACAACTTTCCCATCGACTTGTTTGCTAGGGTAGTAGCCTGCTGAAATGTAGGCTTGAGGCCCTTGAAAAGTCACCAGTACATCGCTGCCGTTCTCGATGTGTTTATGCAATGGGTTGGCTTTCGCGATATGGCCGATTAGTGTGTGTTGACCATCTATCTTTTCCAATAAAAGTGGAAGGTGATTGGCTTCAAGCCCCTCGCTGGTATTCACAATGAGTGTCGCAAGAGGATGTTCTGCAATGAGAGCGAACATTTGATCTTGATTGTCGATTTTAAAAGCCTTGGGCGTGTGCACTGTCGTTACCTAATTATCAGACCATCTTTAAATGCGAAGTAGTATTTAA
>NZ_LWFH01001840.1:0-661 GCF_001635725.1 Oleiphilus sp. HI0066 | reverse complement strand
GCCACCGCGAGCACGTACCTCTTCCACGTTTGAATGAAGCTTTTCCATAAGATCGTTATCAGGTGACACCACAATCACCGGCATATCGGCATCAATAAGTGCTAATGGACCGTGTTTTAACTCTCCTGCAGCGTAGGCCTCTGCATGGATATACGAGATCTCTTTAAGCTTTAACGCACCTTCCATTGCAATCGGATATTGATCTCCACGACCCAAGAACAGACTATGATGTTTATCTGCGAAATCTTCAGCGAGCAGTTTAATCTGCGCATCCATCTCTAAAGCTTGGTCAATTTTACTCGGTAACGATTGTAGTGCCGATACGATCTCTTTTTCTTGGTCTGGGTTAAGCGCTTTATGTTTTCCAATCGCTGCGACTAACAGAAGTAAACCAGCTAATTGAACTGTAAATGCTTTTGTAGAAGCGACACCGATTTCAACACCGGCCTCCATCATGTAAGCAAGATCTGATTCACGTACTAGAGATGAACCAGGAACATTACAGATAGTGAGACTCGATTTATAACCGAGTTCTTTCGCTAAACGCAGGGCCGCTAGCGTATCTGCTGTTTCTCCAGACTGAGAGATAGTTACGATTAAAGCATTGTTATAAACAAACGATTTGCGGTAACGGAACTCAGAAGCGATTTCGACATTACAA
>NZ_LWFH01001839.1:0-560 GCF_001635725.1 Oleiphilus sp. HI0066 | reverse complement strand
TTTCGGTGTTCAGCAAGCGCTTTTAGACGATTATGCTTGTCGTCTGGTAATCATATGGTCAATGTCGACATGCTATTTACCTCTAAGAAGTTGTTCTGGTTTAACAACATCAAAGCCTTTGAAAGTAAGTTCTGCCCCAGTTAGATCTTTGATGTTATTTATAACGATAAACTGTGCGTTGCTGGCTACCGCAAGTTCAATTAAAAAATGTCGTTCTCATCTTTCAGATTGGGGCGCCATAAATAATGTATTGGTACCCAGTAGCATACGCTATAAAAGGCACTTAGCAGTTCTTTGATTTCCTCTGGTTGTAGAGGACAAAGCTCTGCAATCTGAGGGCGCTGATGTACGTCCTCATATTCTAAGAATAACGCGGTAATAATCATTGGGCTAAAAGAACCGGTCAAACAGTTTCTTAGAATCTGTCGGCTCGGTCCTGCTTCTCCGATTAGGGCGCTGATTACGACGCTTGTATCGACAACAATTTTAGTCATTTTTTAATGCTTCATATATGCTGTCATTCGACAAGTGAAGATTTGTCGCTGAATTGTATCGATCGA
>NZ_LWFH01001838.1:0-1007 GCF_001635725.1 Oleiphilus sp. HI0066 | reverse complement strand
CCGACGAGGCGCATATAGTAATGATTCTAAAAAAAATAACAAGCCAAATTTACGGTTTTTTTTACGATTCTAAAAAAATCTTTAACTTGTTATTTTTCAATTAGTTAGCGCGATATTGTATAGCTTTTAGCAAGTTTCGCAGCTGTACTATTTGGAAATTTTTCCTGAACCATTTTCAGGTATCGCTCGGCTTCGGCAGGTTGCTGAAGACGATCATATGTAACACCTAACTTGTACGTCGCATCGGACAACTTACGATGCCCCGGGAACGTTTTCACGACGATACTAAAGGCCTGCTTTGCTTGCTCAAGCTGAGGCAACACAAGGTAAACTTCTCCGAGCCAATAAAAAGCATTGCCAGTCAAATCTCCATCAGGGTACTTCTCAACGAAGGCATGCAATGCATCGACCGCAGCAGGAAAATCCTTTTTAGTCACATAAGCATAAGCGTTTTGATAATCTAACTTCTGCTGATCCTGATCAACAGACGGAGCAGACTCTGCTGGAGCAGCGGCACTCTTCACATCAGCCTGAACGACAACCGGCACAACCGCCGCGCCTTGAACGCTTGATATATTTGGCGAAGCTGTCACAAGCTCTGGTTTTTGAACGACGCTAACCGACTCAGCGCGCGCTTTTGCCATTTCCTGAAGCCGAGAATCTAGATCCTTATAACGATCAAGAGATTGACGCTTCAGCTGGCGAATCTCAAATGCCTGCTCTTCAACAACACCTCTGAGCGACATCACCTCTTGCTTCAACTCTTCGACAATAAAGAACAATTCAGAATTGATATTTGAAGTTTGCCCAACCGCAGGAGCGACTGGCGCAGATGGAGTAGACGCTTGAACTTGCGAGCCAGACTCTTGCTCATACACAGGCTCGGAGGCACTATTATCTTTCGATTGAAAGATAAGTGTCTTAGCTGAAACACTTGCAGATAACGCAAAACAAAGGGATACAAAAAAGGACTTCGTAAGAAGCCCTTTTCTATGTTTTGAATACTT
>NZ_LWFH01001837.1:0-887 GCF_001635725.1 Oleiphilus sp. HI0066 | reverse complement strand
AATCAATTCGCATGCTGATTACTGTGCTTTTATTGAAATAGCGGATAACCATTTTGTCGCTTCTATATCCCCTGAACAGTTTATTGAATGCGACCACGGAACAATGATGACGAAACCTATAAAGGGAACCGTCAAATCAACAGGCAGAATCACAAAAGAGCAGACATCAGAGTTACAGAACTCAAAAAACCGTGCAGAGAATCTTATGATTGTCGACCTATTACGGAATGATTTGAGTAAAGTCTCGCGATTACATTCAGTGAATGTTACAAAACTATTTGATATTGAGAGCTTTAATAATGTTCATCACTTAGTTAGCACAATTACTAGTGAAATAGATTGCTCAAAACACACCCCGTTTACCGCTTTTTTAAGCGCATTTCCCGGAGGATCTATTACCGGCGCACCCAAAAAGCGTGCACAGGAAATTATCACGGAGCTAGAGGCTCACCCTCGCCGCTTTTACTGTGGGTCAATATTTATGTGGGATAACGATCTGGATAAGTTTCAATCTAATATTCTGATACGTACCGTGGAGATTGAAAAGAAAAAAGCTTTTTGTTGGGGAGGGGGCGGAATCGTGGCTGATTCTCAATTAGACGAGGAATATATGGAAAGTCTCAATAAGATCGCGCATATCACCGGAAAATTGATTGAGACTTAAACTCAGTCACGAGCAGTGTAGCTATATAACTAACCTCATCATGCAACTACCTAGTTTTTCGTAAGGCTCGAGGCAGTTTGTAAAAGTATAGTTCGCTCTTTAACAAGCATATGATACATATAACGCAATTTTTCAGGGAACACAGATTCCGTTATTTGATGAACCAGGTTTTGTTCAGTTAACGCATTAACATAGCCAAGCAATCTAGCTCTTGAGGCTCGAC
>NZ_LWFH01001836.1:0-743 GCF_001635725.1 Oleiphilus sp. HI0066 | reverse complement strand
CTTCAGAGTCGGTCCTATTACCTGGTCTGATTAATACTCATCATCATCTCTATCAAACGCTTACGCGCGCATTTCCGCCAGCACTTAACAAACGTTTGTTTCCTTGGCTTCAAACCTTGTATCCGGTGTGGGCGAGGCTTCAACCAGAGATGCTAAGTGCTGCGACTGAATTAGGTTTGAGCGAGTTGCTTCTTTCTGGCTGTACTACGGTTTCAGATCATCATTATTTGTTTCCTGAGGCATTAACTGAAGCGATTGATATTCAAGTTCAAGCCGCTTCAAAAGTGGGAACGCGCGTTACCCTGACACGCGGCTCAATGAGTTTAGGGCAAGACGATGGTGGCTTGCCGCCGCAATCGACTGTGCAATCTGACGACGCTATTTTGAAAGATTCTGAACGTTTGATTCGTCAGTATCATGATGCCTCAGAAGGATCTATGGTGAATATCGCGCTGGCGCCATGTTCGCCGTTCTCTGTCACTACTGATTTGATGAAGCAAACAGCCTCTTTGGCGCGCGATCACGGTGTTCGATTACATACCCATTTGGCTGAAACTGAAGATGAAAATAACTTCTGCCTTAAAACATTTGGTATGCGCCCCGTGGACTATTTAGAGTCCGTCAATTGGATGAGTAATGATGTTTGGCTTGCGCATGGCATTCATTTTAATGACGACGAGTTGCATCGCTTAGGTAGGGCGGGTGTGAGCGTTTGCCATTGCCCTTCATCCAATATGGTGCTT
>NZ_LWFH01001835.1:0-1228 GCF_001635725.1 Oleiphilus sp. HI0066 | reverse complement strand
GTTGGCAGCATCTGACGCTAGATTTGCGCGTTCGGCGTTACTAGTAATACTATCCAGAATTTGGCTGATCGCAGCCTGAATATTCTCAATCTGTTGACGTTGTTGTATGGCTTGTTGGTTTCCTGTTCGCGATAAGTCAGTCAATTGATTTGCTTGGCTGCTTAGGGATCGAGATGTTTCTTCAGTGCGTTCAACAAGTGTTGCAAGCTTTTCAACGAAAACATTAAAGCTTTTAGCAAAACCGGATATTTCATTGTCGCCGTCTTCATTCAGACGACTAGATAAGGTCGCATCGCCATGCGCAATGTCATGCATTTTATCGCCCATATTTTCTAATGGCTTGAATAATAAATTAGCGCTAAACCAAATAAGTATGGCGGCAAGCGCTGCGACAATGATGGTAAGTAACAAAAGGCTTACGCTTAAGTCCTGTGCAAGCGCAGATGCTGCTGAGAAGGCTTCGTTTTTATCAATTTCGCTAATGATGGCCCAATTGAAACCCTCAACATTGATTGGAGCATAGGCAGACAACACTTCTCGACCATCTTGTTGAGTGATGCTAGCAAAGCCCGATTTGCCCGAAAGAGCATTCTGTGTCGCAGTAGTGTCAATAGTGTGTAAGCCGATTCCGGAACCGAGAGATTTAATCTGATCAATCGTGTCGCTATCTATGCTGCTTGCTTGGAGGCGCTCGAAGTAGCGCTCAGGGTTTTCGTCGTTGAGACGCATTGTATTGCGTAGCTTTGAGTCAGAACCTACTAGATAGGCTTCGCCGGTTTCACCAAACCCTACTTCTTTCCATGCATGACCATTTGTCATGATTTGGTCGATTTTGTCGATAGGGAATTGAACAGCGATAACGCCACGTACGCGTTTGAACTTAACGATAGGCGTGGCAATGAACGCGGCTTGCGCTTCGAATAAGGGGGTATAAGCGCTAAAGTCCTCGAATACTAATTGACCTTGTTCGGCATTCAGCGCACCGTTGAACGCACGTCCTAATCCTGAGCTCGCGAACGGCCCATTTATGATATTCGTGCCTAGCTCAAAGCCTTTTTTTAATGAGTAGTTTATTCGGCCGTCTGGGCCAATGAGGTAGACGTCACCAAAACCTAGCTTTGTAGAATATTCTAGAAATGTATTGTGATAGCCACTGTGTGCGCCACTATACGAGGAGAACTCGTTGCTAGGGCTCTCCATTTTTTGCTTCTCACCGATAGGGTTAGGG
>NZ_LWFH01001834.1:0-1419 GCF_001635725.1 Oleiphilus sp. HI0066 | reverse complement strand
ATTAATGGCTTAGCGACTATTCAGGATGCGGATCAGGCTAAGTTGAGCTTCATTGCAAATCCTGCCTATGTAAAGCATTTGGCGACGACCTCAGCAGGCGCTGTCATTTTATCGCCTAAACTCGCAGAAGGTTTCGAGGGAAATGCTCTCGTTCATGAGAATCCATACCTCGCATACGCCAAACTAAGTGTCGAGTGGGATTCCGTCGCTAATTTTACGCCCGACATTTCTGATCGCTCCGTTATTGCGGAATCAGCGAGTATTGGGAGTAATGTATATATTGGACATGGCGTTGTCATCGCAGATGATGTCGTGATCGGTGATGGCGTATATGTCGGTGATAACGTGTCAATCGGTGCGAATTCTGAGCTTGGTTCCAATTCTCGTCTCTATAGTAACGTTGTTGTTTATCATGGGGTGACGATTGGAGAGCGTTGTACTGTTCAAGCAGGGGCGGTGATAGGATCTGAAGGCTTTGGATTTGCGCCGACAGGTAGTGGTTGGCAACGTATTAGTCAGTTGGGTGGCGTAGTTATCGGCGATGATGTTGAAATTGGTGCGAATACTACGATCGATCGTGGCGCGCTCGATAATACTGTTATTAGCAATGGCGTTATTTTAGATAACCAAATACAGATTGCTCACAATGTTGTGATTGGCGAAAACACCGCGATTGCAGCATGTTCCGCTGTCGCAGGGTCAACAACGATAGGTAAGAATTGTATCGTCGGCGGCGCAAGTGGTATTGCTGGGCATTTGACGATTACTGATGGTGTGCATGTTACTGCAATGACCATGGTCATAAAGAGCTTGACCGAACCTGGCGCATATTCCTCCGGCACAGGTGTTCAGAGTAACAAAGATTGGAAGCGCAGCATTGCACGACTGCGACGCTTAGATAGTACAGAGTCTCGTTTGAAGGCTGTTGAAAAACGACTAGACTCGATCAATCCAGAATAAGGGAATTAATATGACGGCGGAAAATACTGTGCGCACGATGGATATCGGTGAAATTCATGAATATCTACCCCATCGACCGCCCTTTTTATTTGTTGATCGAGTTACCTCTGTTGTTGGTGGTGAGCGAATTACAGGATATAAAAATGTATCTATTAACGAAGGGTTCTTTCAGGGGCATTTTCCTGGGATGCCAATTCTGCCGGGAGTATACATTTTAGAGGCGCTTGCTCAGATATCTGGCATTTTGGGTTTCGTGACAACAGATAAAAAGCCTAATGAGAATTTAGTGCATTACTTTGCGGGCGTTAATAAAGTTCGTTTTAAACGTCCTGTAGTGCCTGGAGATCAGTTAGTGCTTGAGTCAGACATATTGTCGGCTAAGCACAATATTTGGAAGTTTGACTGCCGCGCTCTTGTAGATGGCGAGATGGTTTGTGTTGCGGAAATTATGACCGCTGA
>NZ_LWFH01001833.1:0-10933 GCF_001635725.1 Oleiphilus sp. HI0066 | reverse complement strand
ATCTGTCTACGTGAACATATGAAATTGCGAACTGAATCGTCTGTGTGACTCTGTGATGGATATGCAAATAACAAATAAAAAACGGACTCTTAAACAGCTTGTTCTTATCTCTGTCGGGCTATTGTTCGTGGCGATGATTGCCCTTAGCGCTATATTCAGTTTTTCTGCCAGTAAGCATTACGTCCAAGAACAGTTAGCAAAACATTCGCNAGAAGCAGCGACATTTTTGGGAATAGGCTTGTCATCTATTAATGAGCAAGATAGTGGTGTTGGCCGAGAAAGGCTCATTGATGCCATGTTCGATAGTGGCGATTACCAGTCAATTGTTTTACGAATTAATGCATCTGATGAAGTCGTTGAACGAATGCTGGACGTAGAACAAACCAAAGCGCCACTCTGGTTTGTGGGCATGATCGATTTGCAGGTGCAAAGCGGCGATGCGGAGGTGATGTCTGGCTGGCAAAGGCTGGGAAGTTTGAAGGTCGTTTCTAATTCCGCGCTCGCAATCGACAAATTATGGGAGCGTTTTGTTGTTCAATTGATCTTATTTGCAGGCTTATTGATTGTTGGGCTTTTATTACTTTACAGCTTGCTTCGTTATTTATTGGCACCGCTAGTGCAGCTCGAGCAACAAGCGCAGCGCATTGCTAACCGATTTTTTGAACAGCCCCTTGAATTACCTCCAACGCGTGAATTGGACTCCGTTGCGCGTTCAATCAACGATATGGCTCAGAGCTTGAAAAAAGTATTCGATGAGCAAATCGATGATATCGAAAGGCTCCGGGATTTATCACGATTAGATGATTTGACGGGATTGTTTAACAGAGAAGGCTTTGATGCGCGTTTGAAGTCTGACTTAGTTGGTCGTTCTGTGACAGGCGTGGGGGAGTTAGTCTTAGTCATGTTAAATGACTTTGAGTCTATTAATCTGTCTCACGGGCGTCAGACGGGCGATGAGTTATTGCAGGAGATTTCTAAGCTACTAAAAGAACTTTCTGCCGAATATCGTGGCGCATATTGTTCAAGAAGATCTGGTGCGCAATTTAGTGTGTTTTTATCGGGTGTTAGTGTTGATTGTGCTGAAACCTACGCCCAGAAACTTCTTTCTAAAATTCAATCTATTCCGGTCTTACGTCAAGGTCTGAAAGATGACTGGGTGAATGTTGGTGTGGCGGAAGTGAGCGATGCTGAAACGGTATCGGGTTTGTTATCGAAAGCGGATATGGCGTTGCGACAAGCTCAGTCTAAAGGAATTTCGGGCTGGCAGCGTTACGTTGATTTAGAAGAAGATGGCGTTTCTCAAGAAGTTAGGCAAGCCAACCATTGGCAATCTATTTTACAGGATGTATTGCAGAATAATGCGCTTGTATTGCATGAACAGCCGGTACAGAGTTTGGTTGATGACTCGATTAGTCATAAGCAGTTACTTTCGCGTATTGAGTTAGATGGCGAGATGATTGTTGCGTCGACGTTTTTGCCGATGGCTAAGCGTTTTGGCTTAATGGTTAGGTTCGATGAAATGATTGTCGAAGCCGTATTTGCGGCTTTGAATAAGAGCGATAGTGATCAATCGATGCACTACAACATCGCTCTTTCTGAAGCAGCCATTGCTGATACTATTTTCATGGAGTGGTTGATAGAGCATCTTCGACAAAATCAGTCTATTCTTCATCGGGTGACCTTTGAAGTTCCTGAGCATGCTTTAGGTTTTGGCGAAGAGATACTTCTTAAGCTCTGTGAGCTAGGTGATTCTTGGGGCTTCGGGCTCTGTATTGATCGTTTTGGTGTTTCATCTATTCCATTTACGTATTTAAAGCGTGTTCGAGTCCGTTCGATAAAAATAGACACGAGTTTTATTAGGGATATTCACGAGAACCAAGAAAATCAGTTTTTCTTGCGCTCGGTCGTACAAATCGCGCATAGCCAAAATATTCAGGTTGTTGCCATAGGTGTCGAAAGCGCAGCTGAGTTGGCTGTTTTAAAAGATTTAGGTGTTGATGCTGCGACTGGCTATCAAATTTGTAAGCCGTCACAGGCTCAATTCTAGAAAGAGAGTCTCTTACATGAATAAACAAAAGGGTTTATTGCTACTTGTTCCGATTTATTTGCTTGTCGTAGTGGTGCTCGGCTTTTGGTGGAGTTCTGAACCTGATGTTCCGGACTTAGCATTGGTTGTAGAGCAAAGAGCGGGAGTCACGCTCTCTGATGCGCCCATTGGTGTGGCAACAACTGCGAGTCTTATTGAGTTGTCTGATACTTTGCTCGAAAAGCCTGGAGGATATTTATCAAACGATTTATTCCTGCCGGGCGTGTTTCTGGACAATATGCCTAGCTGGGAGTTTGGGGTTCTTGTTCAAATACGAGATTTATCTAGGGTGATGAGAAAAGACTTTAGTCGCTCGCAAAGTCAGTCCCAAGAGGATGCAAGTCTTAAGTTAGCAGAGCCGCAGTTTCACTTTGATAATCGTAGTTGGATTCTCCCGGCTTCAGAATCTGAATATCGCACAGGTGTAGCAGCTGTTGAAAACTATCTCAAACGCTTAGCGGATGAATCAACTCCTAATGCACAGTTTTATGCGCGTGCCGATAATTTAAGCGCTTGGTTGTCAGAAGTTGAGAATAGACTTGGGGGGTTGTCTAGGCGTTTGAGCGAAAGTGTGGGGCGCCCGAGTTTGGATCTGGGGCTTGCCGGAGATTATTCTGCTGAGCAAAGTACCTCGGGTGAAGGCTTTAAAGAGTCAAAAACATCTTGGTTTGACATCGATAACGTATTTTACGAGGCGCGCGGCACAGCTTGGGCGTTGATTGTGATTTTACGTGCTATGGAACACGACTTTGCAAAAGTGCTTGGCGATAAAAATGCTTTGATTAGCCTGCGCCAAATTCGTTTGGATTTGGAGGCGACTCAGAATACGATTTGGAGTCCGATGATTCTAAATGGCTCGGGGTTTGGTGTGTTGGCGAATCACTCTTTAACGATGTCATCTTATATTTCTAGAGCAAGCGCCGCAGTCATTGACCTGAGAAATCTCTTGCAGCAAGGCTAGAATATTGTTCTAGCTCACGTCTTGACTGCTTGATTTGTGAACGACTGTGAAGTTTCGTCCTGCTTCACATGTTTAAATTCATCTCTCCATATAATGTTGGTTTATTTCTTAAACAGGACGCATTGCCTCAATATGTCATACCAATGGCGCTCAATTTTCCCATCGATTATTCAGAATGCTGCGTTTATCGCGCTGGGTGCTATTGCCCTTCCTGTGCATTCTGAATTGGCAGCGCTTTCTGATAATGATTTATCAGAAGTAGATGGTGCTGGTATCGGGTTTGTGATGGAAGACTTTGCGTTTAGCCACGGTAATGACTCTTCTCAAGGTAACGTTTTTCGGATTACCGGCATCACCGACTCTGATGGTAATCCGGTCAATATTAATGTGAATCAAATGTACATCGCCCGAGCAGGAAGTGAGTATGGCGATGTGATAGAAGGCGTGAATTTAGGTCGCCTAGATAATCCCTATGAAATAGATTTGCTTGATGGCAATGATATTGGGTTGCCGGGCAAAGGTGTGTTGGAGATTGCGGCGCCAAGAATGGTTGACTCAACACTTGGTTATGACTGTTTGGATCCTAGCGCGGCGCAAGGCTCGGGAACATGTGCGAGTCGACCTGCTTCCGTTGATTTCGAGGCGGGAGAGCGACCAGATATTGGTTTTGAGTTGGAAGTGAATGTTGCCGGGCAGGCGCAAACTCACTTGAACATGCATGCGCACAGCGCGGTATTTGATGGTTCATATTTGCGTCTTTGGGGAGAAGATTCACGTATGGCTGCAGAGTATCGTTTGAACTTTTATACGCCAGCGCTTGAAATCTCTACCTGTGCGGTCGCGAGTTCTGCGTGCACATCCAAGATTAAAATGAGCGATTTCAAACTAGAGCTAGCGTTAGGGAATACCTTTCAGCCTCTTTATATCGGTGTAGATAATACGACTGGTGGTTTTAGTTTTCAGATTGATCAAATGACGACGAACTATCTTGCGAACATTGACCCTGTGAGTGGGGCATCTGATGGTTCTGCGCAGGGCGATATCGCGTACGCTTTTTATGAAGACTACTACTCCAATCAAGACTATCGTTCCGATATTTATGTTGGTGATATAGAAATAGGTGGTACAAGCCTTGGCTCGGCTAAAATCGAGGGCATGCTTATTCAACACCTAGATGTTCGTTTTAGGGATTTGACGCCATGATAATTCTTTCTAGAACACTACTGTTTGTATTCACGACTGCTTGCTTCCCCGTTATGGCAGAAATGAAGTCTATTGATGATGGCGACTTGTCCGAAGTCACTGGACAAAGTGGAGTGTACCTAAGTGGTGACATCTCGATTAACGAGAACGGTGGTCCGCTTTCTGATAATTATTTTGGTGCGTGCACCGACGCGACTAAATCGTGTGGGGCGCGTATTGCCTTGCAAACAGAGCAGGATGGTGGCTGGTTTGTGATTGACAACCTTCGAGGCGGTATTGCCTTTGAAGGGCTCACTATGAAGATTCGTGATATTGATTCTGGATTTGGTGGTGATGGTGCTTTATTCAATCGTGAAGTACTAGAGATTGGTTTGCCGGGAACAATTCGGTTTGATGACTTCCAGTTTACTTTAGCGGGTAGTGCAACGGAGCGCCCGTCTGATCCGGGGTTTCAGCAGCTCGACCTTTACGGGGTTGAAATGAGTGGTGAAGCGACACTAAAAGGTAATTTGTTAGTGTTTCCAACGGATTAAACCATGCGCATAGTAACCTTATCCCCCTTTACTTTTTTAATGCTTGCCCTCTCATTAGCGGTGCCTGCCTATGCCGAAATGCAAGCTTTAGAAGATGACTTCTTGTCGGGAGTTAGTGGGCAGTCAGGTATCACATTAAATCTAGAGAGTAATACCACGATTCAAGAGTTTGCTTACTTCGATGACGGTAATGGTATAGCTTTTGAGGGTTTGCGTATTGGTGGTTCTGGAGGAAGTGATGATTTTCTTAAGATGCAGATTCTTGTCGACATCTTGGAAGATGGAACGCTGTCACTTGATTACACAACGGATTCGCTTGAATGGGATGGTTCTACCTTCTCTCCGGTAGGTAATCAAGCGCGTGTTGAGATTCAAGATATTCGATTCATTGAAGAGGCTGGCGACAGTGTTGGTTCTAATCTATTGGGTACCCCAAGTTTAGGTGGGTTGTATTTAGATTTTGAATTGGATGGTTTAACAGAGATTAGTTCTAACGCCACAGCTTACGTTATTGATACGGCCTTTAGTTTAACGAATGGGCGTCTTGGTTATAGAACAAACGGAAATGAATTCTTTTTAGACGGTATGAGCATTGACTATATCGCGCCGGATGCCACGTTGGCTTATAACCCTACCTCTGGAAAATTCGAGTACGTAGCATCTCAAGTGGATCTTGAATTGCGTGCTGATGCCATACGATTAAGCACTAATGCCAACAATAATGGTGTGTCTAACGATGTAGATAGCGGAGTATTGCTGCCGAGTTACGGAAGTCTTTGGTCTAAGTTAGCGTTGAGTCAATCTATTCAGCTAGGTGCCGGTGGTCGGGATGGCGTAGAAGGCTTTAATTTGGATACTCAGGCAACAATTTCTAGTTGGGATTTGGCTTGGGGTGATGATACCGATTGGTCTGATATCGGATATTGGTTCGGCGCGTTAGGTGGTCAGGGCACGATTGCACTATCGAATTTAACTGTCGATGTGCTAGCGAGTGATCGTCATGCAGGACTCGAGTCGACACGCGATTATGGTGGTGGATTGCAACTGGGCTTTGATAGTTTGCAAGCGGCTTTGTTCTTTGATGCGGTTGTGCTGGGTGAGACCAAATCTAATATCGATGCTTACAAAGTCGATAGTGCTTTACCTATTAAGTCGTTGGGTAGTCTTGGCGTGAACTTACTGCTAGCCGATGGTGTCTATGACTCGGTCGCACGAACAAATGCAGTTGTTTTGCAGGCAGGTGGTAATGTCGACGCTGGATATCAGGGGCTTCGTTTGGATACGCAGTTCAGTTTAATCAGTCCTAATAATGAATCAAATTTGGTATACGTCGATAATGGTTTTGGCCTGATGTATAGCGGCTTAGAGGCGTATGTAGATGGTGATATAACTCTTGATGTCACTGCGGATGGCTTGCTAGGTTCGACTCAGTTTTATGATGGTCTGAGAATAGGGTTCGAGGATCTAGATTTTGCTTATCGAACCGAAGGGTTTCGTTTAGGTCGTGTTTCGGATGACGGTACGAGTCTGAAGTCTCAGGATTTATCTACGTCTTATAGTATTCCTGGTGTATCGGGTGCGTTGTTTGGTTTGGGGCTTTATCCTGAGTTGAGTGGTCGATTAAACGGGCATATCACTTTGGGGCCGGGCGGTCGTTTTGGTGATGAAGGTATTACCATCAATGCAGATATTGAATTGCGTGATGGCTTAATGGCTACTTATAAGGAATCTGATGGTAGTGGTTTCTGGTTGGCAGGACTCGATATGGATAAGCATCTTCGTGACATGCTTCTTGACGTTACTGAAGAGGGTTTGCGAATTTATGAGACAGAAAGTTGGTCGCGACTAGATGTCACAGACTTTAGATTAGGTGATCGGGCAACTGGTGCGAGCTTTGGGCGCATGGTGCTGGAGACATACGAACAAGGATCTGAAAGAACAATTTCCGCAGGCGGAGCTGGGGCTGTATGTGTTGGTGGGCAAGGGAGCGATAGCGCGTCGTGTCAATCTGATGGTGGTCGATGGTCTGATAGAGGGGATCAAGGCTTAACGATTGCATCGGCCAGATTTTTTAAGGATAGCGTTGAAGCGGAAGGCAAGCGCAATCGCTTTACGTGGGAGACTGGTCGCTCTGGAGAAGGTACTGCCGGTGTTGTGAATGACACTGGTATTAAGTTGGTGTTTGATAACTTTACGACCAATGATGGTGACGGTGTAACAGATTCATTTGGTTTACGAACCGATCAGAATATTGATGTTGCGTCAGCGTATGTGCGTAAAAAGTCAGATGGTGCTGACAGCAATGGTGTTGTAGGTAATAAAGGTGATGTAAAGGTGATGAATCCCGATGGGACGTACCGATATGTTGCACCGGCAGATTTGACACCAGAGGATTGGGATAGTTTGCCTGTTGGTCTTGCTTTACGTACCCGAACCCAACTTAAAGAGTTGGATTTCGGGTCTGTTGATCTAGTTCATTCATCTGGGCAGTCAGCTACCTTATTGCATGGTTTAAAATTGCAGAATGTTGATATCACGAGTGATATCACAATGACTCCGTTAGATTAACGTCTGACTTACATTGCACCGCTAAAATTTTCCTCGTTATAATTCTCATCCTTATTCCTTGATGAGATATCTAATGCACCTTTCAAATTTAATTTCAGTGCTTGCAGATGGTGAGTTTCACTCTGGTTCAGAGTTAGGTGAGCGTTTTGGTGTCAGTCGTACGGCAATTTGGAAGGCTCTTGAGGGGCTTGAGGGTCTGGGCCTTGATTATGAAAGTCATCGTGGCAAGGGGTACCGTCTTCTTTCGCCGATAGATTTGCTGGATAAAAGTAAGATCTTAAATTTTGTGTCTGATAGTCATCATGCAGACGCTCAGATTGAAGTCGTGGATACCTGTGCCTCCACTAATACTGACGTCCATTCGATTTCGGCCAATCTTCCTTATCGTGTTTTATTTTCTGAGCAGCAGAGTGCTGGGCGTGGCCGACGTGGCCGAGATTGGGTGAGTCCTTTTGGACAGAATCTATATTTCAGCGTGTGCTTCGAATGGTTTAAAGGGCCTGCGGCGCTTCAAGGTCTGAGTATTGTTGTTGGGATTGCATTGGCGCAAGTGTTGAAAGGATTGAATGTCACTGATGTTGGTTTGAAATGGCCGAATGATATTTGGATTAGTGACAAGAAAGCGGCAGGAATATTGATTGAGCTATCCGGCGAGGCTACCGGTAGCTGGCTGGTAACCATTGGTATAGGAATGAATGTGAGCATGAGTGAACGTCAGGCAAGTCAAATTGATCAGCCTTGGACTGCGATCGCTCAGCATGTAGACGTTGAAAGAAATGAATTGGCGGGTCGGTTATTGGAGAGCCTGCTGAATAATATGTCGATTTTTAGAGAAAAAGGGTTTGAGGCATATGTCGATGAGTATGGAAAGTTTGATGCGCTAAAAAATCGTTCAGTGAAAGTGATTGGGCCTGATGTAGAGGGCGTTGCTTTAGGTGTTGATTTGCAGGGCGGATTGCAGTTAAAGGTAGATGATGGAGTGAAGGTGTTTCATTCAGGTGAAGTGAGTGTGCGTCCAATATGATTCTGCAATTAGACGTTGGGAATACTAGAGCTAAATGGCGAGTGTTTGATGGTGATAGGGTATTTGGTCGCGGCGCAGAGTTGCAAGAGGATCTGTTAGATGTGCTATGCCAACAGTTGCCAAATGATGAGGATCTCTCGGTTCAGGTAACTTCGGTTGCCGGTAATCGATCGCTCGAAGATCTCATTAATTCATTAAAGTGCCGTTTTAATGTGTCTTCTATATATATAGCTCGCTCCGTAAAGCGTATGGGTGAAGTCGAATTTGGCTATAAAATTCCAGAGCATCAAGGTGTCGATCGATGTCTTGCGATGCTTGCGGCTTACTCAAAGTGCTTATCGGACTATAAGGGTGTCGTGGTTGTCGATGCCGGAAGTGCTTTAACTGTTGATGTTGTGAACTGTGATGGGAAGCAGGTCGATGGGTATATTGCGCCAGGCTACTCTATGCTCCGAAATTCTCTGTTAGGGCAGACCTCAAAAATTGAAGATGGCTATGCCAATAGTGATTGTGAAGGCTTATCAACTTTACGTTGTGTGAATGGTGGTGTTTCGCTTATGTTTTCAGAGCTTATAAAGAAAATAGAGCGTATGGCTGTTGAGTCAAAGTATCGTCTTGTTATAACTGGAGGTGATGCGGATTTGGTTTCAGAGTCTGTGTCGTTAGATTGCGCTGTGTCCGTTCCTGATCTGGTTCTCGACGGTCTCGCTTTAGCGCAAAAACAAGGTGTGGGATTGTGAAGATTGTCCTTCTTTTGTTTACCGTGAATGTCGTGTTCGCTTTATGGCAGTGGTCAGAGGTGAGAGGTTCTTATCAGCCGGTTGTGAAATATGCTGTAGGGGACGGGGTAGAGCGAATAGGAATCTCTGAGTCGGGTAGGGGCTGTTTGTTGTTAGGGCCTTTGAGTGACCAGCAAGAAGCGCGTAATTTTTTAGTAGCATTGTCTGATGCAGGTGTTCGATCAGACTTAATTGAAAGGCAAGAGGAGGTGGCTCCAAGATACTGGGTGTATTACGGGCCGTTCGAAAGCTATGCCGAATCCCTGAAAAAGCAAAAAGAATTTAATGATAAAGGGATCGATAATTTCATTATTACTGCGCAAGGTTTGTATGGTGCATTGTCTGTTGGTGTGTTTGAAAATATTGATTCTGCACAGCGTATGCAGGGTTATATGCGCGACAAAGGCTATATGACATCAATTCGCAATATCTTCGACTTCGAAAGTGTCTGGTGGATACAGGTTTGGTTGTCTGATAACTCTAGAAATCGTATAAAAATCAGTCAGATAGCTCAGTCTTTGGGCATGGTTATAAAAAGTAGAGATTTTTTTTGTAAAACTGTTGCATCCGAAAATTCTTTCACTTAGTATAGCGGCCTCTCGAAACAGGGGTGATTTAGCTGGTGTAGCTCAGTCGGTAGAGCAACGCACTTGTAATGCGTAGGTCGGGGGTTCGATTCCGTCCACCAGCTCCATTCTTTTTGAGGTAAAGAGGGTCTTTAGATTCTCGCTTTTGGAGGGGTTCCCGAGCGGCCAAAGGGATCAGACTGTAAATCTGACGCGAAAGCTTCGGTGGTTCGAATCCACCCCCCTCCACCAATTTTTTTGTGGCGGGTATCGTATAGTGGCTATTACCTCAGCCTTCCAAGCTGATGACGAGGGTTCGATTCCCTCTACCCGCTCCATTTAATTATACAAGCGCTCATATAGCTCAGTCGGTAGAGCACTACCTTGGTAAGGTAGAGGTCACCGGTTCAATTCCGGTTATGAGCTCCATATACAGTTTTGCGTGGTCTGCGCTCATTGCGGCGCAATGTCACTCATCGAGCGATTCTATAGGAGATGTTCGGATGGCAAAAGAAAAGTTTGAAAGAAGTAAGCCGCACGTTAACGTTGGAACAATTGGCCACGTTGACCACGGCAAAACAACACTAACAGCAGCACTTACTCGTGTATGTGCAGAAGTATTCGGTGGTGAGAAGGTAGACTTCGCTAACATCGATAACGCTCCAGAAGAGCGTGAGCGTGGTATTACAATCGCAACGTCACACGTAGAGTACGATTCAAATGATCGTCACTACGCGCACGTTGACTGTCCTGGACACGCGGACTACGTGAAAAACATGATCACTGGTGCTGCTCAAATGGACGGCGCGATCCTAGTATGTGGTGCGACTGACGGCCCAATGCCTCAGACTCGTGAGCATATCCTTCTTTCACGTCAGGTTGGTGTTCCATACATCGTAGTATTCTTGAACAAAGCAGACCTTCTTGCTGAAGACTGTGGCGGTGCAGGTACTGAAGAATACAACGAAATGCTTGAGTTGGTTGAAATGGAGCTTCGTGAGCTTCTAGATCAATACGAATTCCCTGGTGACGACACTCCAATCATTCCTGGTTCTGCTTTGATGGCATTGAACGGCGAAGATGACAACGAGTTGGGTACAACTGCTGTTAAGAAGCTTGTTGAAGCGCTTGATACGTACATCCCAGAGCCAGAGCGTGCAATCGATCAACCATTCCTAATGCCAGTAGAAGACGTATTCTCTATCTCTGGTCG
>NZ_LWFH01001832.1:0-869 GCF_001635725.1 Oleiphilus sp. HI0066 | reverse complement strand
AAAGCCTATTCCGAAACTGATTTAGTCAGTTCTGAGCCAGTGACCGTCGTGTTATCTGAAAAAGGCTGGGTACGCGCTGCGAAAGGGCATGACATTGATCCAAAAGGCTTGAACTACAAAGCTGGCGATAGTTTTAGTTTGTCGGCAAAAGGTCGTAGTCAACAAGGTGTCATCTTCTTAGATTCTACTGGTAGGGCGTATACGGTAGCAGCACATACTCTGCCGTCTGCTCGAGGCCAAGGTGAACCCTTAACCGGTAAAATAAACCCACCATCTGGTGCAGAGTTTAGAGCGGTGCTAATGGGTAAAGAGGGGCAAAAATTGCTCATGATGAGCGATGCCGGTTATGGCTTTGTTTCAAGCATTGATCAACTTCAAAGTAAGAATAAAGCGGGCAAAGCTGCGATCACATTGCCTAAGAATGCTGAAGTGATGCATCCGATGGTCATCGATGATGTAGAGAGTCAGTTGCTTGCTGCAGTGACTAATGAAGGCCGAATGCTGGTGTTCCCTGTGAAAGACCTTCCTGAATTGGCGAAAGGTAAGGGTAATAAGATTATCAGCATTCCTTCAGCGCGAGCTCAGAGTAAAGATGAGCTGATGACCAATGTTGCGATTTTCTCAGAAGCCGATTTTGTGGTCATTCACTCTGGTAAACGCCACTTGAAGCTTAAATACAGTGATTTGCAGCACTATGTTGGTGAACGCGGACGAAGAGGGCAAAAACTGCCAAGAGGATTGCAGCGTGTAGACCGTATTGAAATTATTAAAACGGGTAAGGCTGACGCTGAGCCAGAAGCAGAGCAGCAAGCAGAATAGTCACTAGAATAAAAGCCGTTGTTACAACGGCTTTTTGTTATCCAAGAATT
>NZ_LWFH01001831.1:0-704 GCF_001635725.1 Oleiphilus sp. HI0066 | reverse complement strand
GATAGTCGATGCCAACGCCTTTGAGGGCAGGGAAGGTGCGTTCAATCGCAGGTCTTAATTCAGCAGCTATATCTCGTGAAGGCTTGCCGCTATAATTTGCGCCACCTCCGAATAGGAGACGTTTGTCTGCTGTCATGCGGTAATAGTCGAGCACGAAACGACAATCATACACAGCAAGATCTTTCGGGTTTATTTGCTCAGCTAACTCGCCCAAGGGCTCAGTAGCAACA
Organism: Oleiphilus sp. HI0066; assembly: GCF_001635725.1. Lineage (NCBI taxonomy): Bacteria > Pseudomonadati > Pseudomonadota > Gammaproteobacteria > Oceanospirillales > Oleiphilaceae > Oleiphilus > Oleiphilus sp. HI0066. The sequence continues at coordinate 474 of NZ_LWFH01001831.1, read as the reverse complement.
ATACCTCCTGCCGCCGGGAAGATCTTTCCACTCATTTTGCTACGTTGAAGACGATGATAAGCGTTGCCGGCTAACAAGACGGTATTTGCTGTGACGACACCATTCTCGGTAATAACTTGAGGGCGTTGGCCCTGCTTGATGTCCACAACCAGTGTGTTCTCGAATATTTGTACGCCTAGTTGTTGAGCCGCAGCAGCTTCTCCCAAGCATAGATTGAGAGAATGCAGATGCATGTTCTTTTTATTGTAGAGCGCGCCGTGATAGATCTCTGTCTCTAGGTAGTCAGGAATATCGTTCTTCAGTAGAAGCTTGACCTGGTCTCCCATGCCATTTGCGAGAGCTAAGTCGTAACTTGCTTGGAGTTCTTTCATGTGGCTTGGTTTATAAGCTGCATGTAAATGGCCATATTTCAGGTCGCAATCGATATTATATTTTTGAACGCGTTCTTTAATGATGTCATGACCACGCCAACGC
>NZ_LWFH01001830.1:0-714 GCF_001635725.1 Oleiphilus sp. HI0066 | reverse complement strand
GAACTCATTCTTCACGCGAGCCAGCGAGGGAAACCAAGCAGAGCCGCCGGCAACAATTACGGTCGGTCAAGTGGTCGATCAAGCTGACTATGATGCGTTTTATCCTGAAGATTTGGTGATTGAATTTACATCGCCAAACACGTTTGATCTCCGTGAGAAATCGACAGGGGTAACACTTCAGTCGAATGTCGCGTATGCACCAAATGGCACGATCAACGCTCAGGGTACTCAGTTCGAAATTCGGGGAGCGCCAGCCACGGGCGACACATTTACAGTTGAATCTACCGAGAAGCAAGGTTTGCTTACAACGGTAGAGAAGTTCGTCTACGGCTTACGTAACTTCGCGCCGACGACAGATGGGCGCGAAGCGTTTGAATCTTTACTAGAAGGGACGATTGCCAACTTTGATTTTGCGGCAACATCGGTACTTGAGGCGCGAGGACAATTGGGTGCGCGTCTCAATACGCTCGACACAGGGCTAGAGCAGTTAAAAGATGCGGAGATTCTTACCCAAGAAGTACTAGGTAACTTGGAATCCATTGATTACGCAGAAACAGTAAGTTTGCTGTCATTACAGCAATTTAGCTTGGATGCCGCGTATTCATCTTTTAATCGTATTACCTCGCTGTCTTTGTTTGATCGGATCAGATAAGGTACACGTACTGAAGGTGCATTGGATCTAAAAACATAATCAGGAAGACAGTGAATGAGTGC
>NZ_LWFH01001829.1:0-1421 GCF_001635725.1 Oleiphilus sp. HI0066 | reverse complement strand
CCCGCACTCGATTCCATCAGGAACACAAGGCTTCTTTTTTAACACGCGTCGTGATTTATTCTCTGATAGACGCGTGCGCCAAGCGCTTTCACACCTGTTTGATTTCGAATGGACCAACGCAGCCCTTTTCCATAATGCCTACACGCGCAATCTGAGCTACTTCCCGAACTCACGATATGCAAGTTCAGGACTTCCCTCTGAAGCAGAACTTGCCTTACTTGAGCCATTTAAAACCCAACTTCCAGCGAGCGTGTTTAATAAGGAATTTGGCTTCGAGCAAAGCAAAGGCGACGGCAATATACGCAAGAAGATGCGTGCAGCAATGAATCTACTGAAAGAAGCAGGCTGGAAATTAGATGGTAAGCAACTGATTCATACCGAAACAGATAAGCCCTTCGAATTTGAATTCATTTATCGTCAAGCAGGACTAAAACGTATCATTCTGCCCTTCATTAAGAACCTCGAGCGTGTTGGCATTAAAGCTAACCCACGCCTAGTGGAAAGCGCGCAGTACAAAGCCAGACTCGATAATTTCGATTTCGACATGATGACCTTTGTGCTTAGCCAAGGTAATGCACCAAGCTACGAACAACGCGACTACTACCATAGCGATCTGGTCGATGTAGAAGGCAGCTTTAACTACGCAGGCATTAATAACCCAGCAATCGACGCGCTAATCGCTCAACTTCTCCAGGTAACTTCCGAACGAGAAGTTATTACCATCATGCATGCTCTAGATCGCGTATTGCTCAATGAGCATTACATCGTGCCTAACTGGCATATTGGAGTACACCGCGTTGCATATTGGGACCGATTTGAGCGTTTAACCGAACCACTCCCCTACAAATTAGGCGTTGAAAATTGGTGGGCAAAATAAGGGGTAGAACATTGTCTACCCCCCCCTTTATTTTACTCGTAGTCTGAAGCATAAGTATCTTCATAAGAGTGTGAATAGAACTCGAACAAGTTACCGAAGGGATCTTCCAAGTAAACCATCTGCGCTTGTTTTAGCTCGTCTTTAGGGTGGTAACGCATAATATCCATACGCACTTTTCCACCGTATTCTTCTACGCGTTTAATCGCTGTATCAAACTGCTCTTTTGGCAGCTGAAGGCAGAAGTGAAAAATGCCAAGACGAGAGAAATCTACGTTATGACGCTCCTCGCGATCAACCATCTCAAACAACTCAACACCAATACCATCATTTGTAACAAGATGAGCAATATTGAAGCCTTTAAATCCTTCCCCAAATACCGCAATACACATACGACCAATCGCAGACTCTCGCTCTTCGATGACCTTCGTATTGTTCATAACCACTCTAAGACCTAGCGCTTTGGTGTAAAACTCAACCGCTTGATCCATGTCGCCAACCATAATCCCAACATGATTCATTTTCATCACTGAATCCTAACTCTCTC
>NZ_LWFH01001828.1:0-1087 GCF_001635725.1 Oleiphilus sp. HI0066 | reverse complement strand
GTCAAGCTTTTTGGAGACTGCACTACCGAAGTGACGGCACTTGTCACAAGTAAGCATGATGATGGACGATATACTATCTTTATGCCGACCGGTCCGAACCCTACTTCGGGAAATATTTATCATGTTAAGCAGGAACAGGTAACGCTTTATCCTGAGATTTCCGTGAGTGATGCAATGAGGACTATTATCGCGTGTGGTGCAGGCTCGGGAGAGTTAATAGCAAATACGAGTGCTGTTGGATCCAATGTAAGAACGTCGACAAAACAGGAAACCTCAAAAGGTGATAGTTCCTCCGATGATTTGGGGGATTTAATTCAAGATACGCTTTTAGATAAGCGCATTAAACTCTGCTTGCTTAAACACGGTATTGAAACTTTGAATGACTTGCGCCAACTAAGTGAGGATGAGCTGAAAAATATAAAAGGCCTAGGGCCAAAGCGTTTGGAACTAGTGAAGACTTATTTGAATGCAGTGTCTACAGAAACAAAACGTAAAAACTTTAATAAAAATGTCTGAGGTTCTCGGGGACCCTATTAATAATGTAAATGTTTGTTAGCTGACATGCAGGCCTCTCTAGTAAACGTGATCTGCTTTTAGCTTATTAAACAAAGTAAACGTGAACCATTAATTTTTGGTGTAGTCAGGATACTTAGCCTATCAATCGAGTTAGTATTTTGAATCGTCAATAATTCCATAGTTTCTTTTTAGTTCGATAAACTAGCAAATGAGAAGTATTTACGATGCGATATCGTCGCGTGCGAATGCGTGTGATTGTATGATTTTGAATATGCGCCTTCAATTTCTCAAAACTAAAAAATGACCAACTTACAGCAGCCCCAAACCATTTAGCATAACAAGGGCAATGCAAACTGGCGCTATGAAGCGAATTGCTAGGAACCATGATTTGAACCAAAATGTTAATTTCAATGCGAGTACTTCTTCGATTTCGTTTCTATGCATTCTCCAACCGATCAATACTGCGACAAGTAGTCCACCAAGAGGCAGCATATAGTTTGCTGTTGCGACATCTAAGAAGTTGAATACGTCGCCAGAAGCTGCAGAAGCTGCAGAAGCGGCCGCACCAATC
>NZ_LWFH01001827.1:0-682 GCF_001635725.1 Oleiphilus sp. HI0066 | reverse complement strand
CAGGGTGAGCAGTGCACTGCTCTTCAGTAAGTTCGTAGTTAAGATGGCGCTCTACATCAATACTGAATTGACCACCGGTTGTCTTATTACAGTTAGTCAGACGCGGGCCTTCGATTTCTAACGAAGCCAATTGCGCTTCGAAGAACCGTTCGTAGGCTTCGTCGATATAAGCTTGGTCTGGCTCAAAGTTGGCTTCAAGCGCGACCGCTTCTTCGTCTAACGTTTTGGCATTTGGTACGCGTAATAAGGCGCGCATATCCAACTGACCAATTAAGTTCGGGTGACGAATAAGTTGTAAAAGATCTGTACGGCCACGTACTTCACGCAAACTTGCAAAGCCGAGTTCTGCCAAGACTTCACGCACTTCGTGCGCTAGGTTAATAAAGTACTGTGCCAAGGCTCGTGGGTCGCCTTCGTATACTTCTGGGTTTGTTGTCAAACCTGCTGGGCATTTCACGTTACAGTTTTTCGCCATCACACACTTAAGCATCATCAGTGCGGTGGTTCCAAATTCAAAGGAATCACCACCGAGCATTGCAGATTTAACAACATCTAAACCTGTTTGATGGGCGTTTGAACAACGCAACACAACGCGGTCACGCAAGCCATTTGCAGTCAGTGCTTGATGTACTTCTGCGATACCTAGCTCTGCAGCACGCCCCGTGTTTTTCAAACTGGTTAC
>NZ_LWFH01001826.1:0-624 GCF_001635725.1 Oleiphilus sp. HI0066 | reverse complement strand
GCTCTAAGGCACTAATTTGCTGCTCAAAAATGTTTACATCATCCCATTTCACTGCGCTAAACACGCGAATAAACTCAGCACCAAACCAATCGCTAATGCGTGGGTCTGATTCCATCAATCTCAAAGAGTCTCTTTGGTTATCAGCAACGCAAGGATGGTCCTGCTTATAGGCATCACCTGTGACAGGCTCAGGAGCAGTCATCTTTTCGGTAATTCCATGAAACACACCCGCTAACAACGCACTCGTTGCAAGATAAGGGTTTGCATCCGCACCAGCCATACGATGCTCGATTCGAGTCGAAGACAGGCTTCCAGAAGGAATACGCATAGCAACGGAACGATTGTCGTAACCCCACGTTTTACTTGTAGGCGCAAAGGAGCGAGAAGCTAAACGCTTAAAGCTATTCACATTAGGGCTCCACAAGGCTTGGCATGAATCTGCCATATCTAATAAGCCCGCAACTGCGTATTGTAGTAAAGGATTATCCGTTGGGGGTTCACTCGCGAACACATTTGTTCCCGACTCGTCCATCAAACTTAAGTGCATATGCAAGCCATTNCCTGCCTCTTCGAGGTACGGCTTCGCCATAAATGTGGCTTGCATACCACGCTTTTTAGCAATGG
>NZ_LWFH01001825.1:0-1140 GCF_001635725.1 Oleiphilus sp. HI0066 | reverse complement strand
TTCTAGTAAATCTGCTCCCTTGGACACTAACTTAATCTCGTTGACAACGGGGCTTGCTAATGGAGCAATCGAACAATCTGGTTCGTCAGGAGAAACCAGAACCGGGTTTGCATCAACGTCATAGGTACGAGAGCACGCAGAGATAAAAACAATACAGACTAATGAAGAAACGAGTGCACGAAGAGACAAAACAATTTCCAACTATAATTCTTTGAGCCCAAGATTATATCGATGTTTGAATTATTGTTAGAGAGTCCGTACACAGTTTTTAAGACAAGTCTTTATATTTCTAGATCATGTACAATATGCGGGTTACCGCAAAAGATTATTCAATACATCTATCAATTCATTTAAGTGGACTATGACCAAGCAACTTGATCGCACCTTTTCGATTGCTCCTATGATGGACTGGACTGATAAACATCAGCGCTACTTTGCTCGTTTACTAACGAAGCGCTCGCTGTTGTACACAGAAATGGTCACGACTGGCGCCATTATATATGGAGATGAAGATCGGCACCTTGAGTACAACGAAGAAGAGCATCCTATTGCTCTTCAGCTTGGAGGCAGCGACCCTAAAGATCTTGCCAAATGTACCAAAATAGCTAAGACGCGTGCTTATGACGAAGTCAACCTTAACGTAGGCTGTCCAAGTGATCGAGTGCAAAATAATATGATTGGCGCTTGTTTAATGGGGCATAAAGACCTCGTTGCTAGTTGTATCTCTGCAATGCGAGAATCATGCGACATTCCTGTAACAATCAAACATCGTATCGGTATAGACGACTTCGATAGCGAAGAGTTTTTGAGTGATTTTGTCGGCACTGTCGCAGAAACCGGATGCTCTACATTCATCGTTCACGCCAGAATTGCAATTTTGGATGGTCTAAGCCCGAAAGAAAATAGAGAGATCCCTCCCCTCAAATATGATTGGGTATATCGTTTAAAACAACATTTTCCAGACCTAGAAATCATTATAAACGGAGGAATTAAAAACCTTGATGAAGCAGAAAATCATCTTAAAAATGTAGATGGCGTCATGCTTGGTCGAGAGGCTTACCATAACCCGTGGCTACTTTCGGAAGTGGATCAACGGTTATACAACACTCCATCCAAGGTTTTAAAAAGACATGAAGTTAT
>NZ_LWFH01001824.1:0-1833 GCF_001635725.1 Oleiphilus sp. HI0066 | reverse complement strand
TGCATGGATACTTTCTGCGCGCAGGAGATCCAAACTTACCTATTCAATACGAAGTGCAATCTCTCCGGGATGGTGGCAGTTTTTCTGCTCGTCGCGTAATTGCGCGTCAACATGACAAAGAGATCTTTACCCTTAATGCATCATTTCAAGTTCCTGAAATTGGCTTTGAGCATCAGATTGATATGCCTGCCAGCACAGAACCTGATGTCTTACTTTCTGAACTAGATATGCGCAGGCGCTTTAAACATCTGATCCCAGAAAAGCTTAGAGATCAGTTTACACGCGACCGCCCTATTGAGATTCGCCCCGTTAATCCGGTGAATTATTCAAATCCTGATGTACGTGCACCCTATAAACAAAATTGGTTTCGAGCGGTAGGTGAGCTACCAGATGATCTATACCTGCATCAATGTATTCTGACTTACGCATCGGACTTCGGTTTGCTAGGCACAAGCATGCTTCCTCACGGCGTGAGCTTTGCGCAAAAGGGCATGCAAGTTGCCAGTATTGATCACGCGCTTTGGTTCCATCGTCCATTCCGTGTTGATGATTGGCTTCTCTATGATATGGACAGTCCTAGCGCTTCAAACGGCAGAGGATTCAATCGTGGCAACATTTTCAATCAAAAAGGTGAACTTGTTGCATCAGTTTGCCAAGAAGCACTGATTCGGAAAAAACCACAAAAGCCAGCTTAATCGCTTGCGCTATGGCGAGTTCAGGGCCATGATAAAAGGTAGTATTTAATATCAAAGGAGTATGGCCATGAGCAGTGCTGAAGAAAGCCGTCAAGCCAAGGTAATCAGTGAACTACGAACCTTTATCCGCAAGGTTCTCTCTGATCCGACAATCGCCACAAAATGCATGGAAATCGCGCGTCAACACAAAGGCCAACCAGACTCAGCAAAATTAATCGCTGAAGAAATCAGCGCAAATACCATTGTGCGCATTCCAGAAGAACATAGTGATGCGGATAAAATCTTCCTCGACATTATTAATGAAGTCTTAGACGACGAAGCGGCACTCTACTAACTCAGAAGATGACGCATTTAAAACGGAGCAACACGCTCCGTTTTTTATATCTGTCAGTTTTATCAGCGATGCATCAGATACAAGAACATATCCATCAACTTCAGCAGCAACATTTTCGAGCCTGCATAGCGATAAAAGGCACTGCTGATTGGGTGAAGGAAAGCTATCAAGTCCTAGCTAAAAAACTCCCAGACGGGCAAAGCGCTATTTTGTTGGGGCATGATGCATCTTTACTCCGTAGCGAGCATGATCGATGCATTGCACCCAAGCATTATCGCGAAATACTCGGACAACAAAGCCAAATACTCATTTGGGACTTACGCAAAGAGATTCATCCTGACGCGATCGCAGCAAGTAGTGGTGTTCTCGAAGGCGGCGGACTGCTCTTCGTATTAATCGACGATACGGATAACCAGCTTCAAGCATCCCACTCTCGATTTTTAAATACACTGATAGAAAGCGAAGCAATGCTTGTTATAGATAGTGACAACTTTGATGAAGCACTAACTCAGTTTTATCCCTTCCAAGTTCAATCATCAAACAAACAAGGTATTACACTCAACGAAGAACAGCAGGCCTGCTTGGCAAAAATTGAAAGAGTCGTAAAAGGACATCGCAATCGTCCTCTGATTCTACGAGCCGACCGCGGACGGGGTAAATCGACGACACTAGGTATCGCAGCAGCGCAATTACTCAATAACGCTAAGCTCGAGAACATCATACTCGTTGCTGATCATCCAAATTCCGTTGCGACTTTAATTCAGCATTTTGAACAAAACATCGATCACGCATCTTTGCGCGATA
>NZ_LWFH01001823.1:0-690 GCF_001635725.1 Oleiphilus sp. HI0066 | reverse complement strand
ATGTCTCAAACCCATCCGAGAATAATGTCGCTTCGATACGAGCAGTTCTATCATCAAGCGTTACGAAACACATTGTTTGGCCGCGCTTGTTTTTCATCAAGCGAAGATCTACCACCAGACCGGCAATAGCGATTTTGTTTTTGCTTGGTTTTAAATCGACAATCGCGCTGCGCGCAAAACGACGCACTTCTTTTTCATACTCATCAAAAGGATGCCCCGTGAGGTAAAGACCTAAAGTGTCTTTTTCAAAACCAAGGCGCTGCTTTTCAGGCCATTCTTTTAGTCCTTCAGAGCGCTGATATACATCATCTACCGTTTCGTCTGGCACAACAGCACCGAACAAATCCGTCATACCCGAATTTTGGTTACGCGCATTTTGATCTGCACGCTGCACTGCCTCTTCAATCGTCGCCATCAAACGTGCGCGATTCGGGCCGATAGAATCAAGCGCTCCGGCGTAAATCAAAGCCTCTAGAGCACGTTTATTTACCTTTCTGAGATCCACGCGATCGCAGAAATCAAACAGGTTTTTAAACGGCCCATCTTTTTTCCGGGCTTCTAGAATACTTTCAACAGGACCTTCACCTAGTCCTTTAACCGCACCAAGCCCATATACAACTTGACCTTGCTCATCCACGGTAAAGGTGTAGTCACTGACATTCACGTTTGGCAGTACAATGGGCAACTTCA
>NZ_LWFH01001822.1:0-36847 GCF_001635725.1 Oleiphilus sp. HI0066 | reverse complement strand
ATTGATCTAAGACAAATCGACCCTGCTGACTTGCGCAGAAACATTGGTGTAGTCACGCAAATCCCGCAGCTCCTATCAGGCACTATTCGCGATAGCATTGTTGCGGCGCTTCCTAGCGCTACTGACGAAGATATCTTAAAGGCTGTTGAGCGATCAGGCGTTGGTCACTTTGTGAATCAAGATCCCGAAGGGCTTGATAGAGATATTGGTGAGCAAGGACGATTTCTCTCGCTCGGACAACGTCAAACCCTTGCCATCGCGCGTGCTTTGCTGCCTGATCCGCCCATCCTCATTTTTGATGAGCCGAGTTCAAACCTAGACAAGTCGTCTGAGAAAAAACTGATCGATCAATTAGCCGTCGTAGGGGAAGGGAAGACTATGATTTTTCTGACCCACAATCTTGAAATGCTCAAGCTTGCAAACAAAGTGCTCGTACTTGATGGCGGGCGAGTCGCAATGATGGGCGATAAAGAGGAGGTATTGGCGCGACTGAAAGGTTTAGGCGAACAGCCAAACACTCAATCGGATGCGGGAGGTGAGCATGTCTGATATCGATCATAAGCTCAATCAAGCTGAGTCACTCGAGAAGCAAGACGGAGGCTATGTCACAGATGCTATTCTTGCGAGTTTGCACCAACGACCTAAAGTCAGTGCATGGATTCTGTATGCCTTAAGTGCATTTTTTGTGATTGCACTAGTGTGGGCTGCATTAACCAATATGGATGAAATTATTCGTGGTGAAGCGAAGGCGATTCCATCGGCAAGCATTCAAAAGATTCAGAACCTTGAGGGCGGCATTCTTGAAGAAGTGATGGTACGCGATGGCCAACTTGTGGAAAAAGGTGCGGTATTGCTTGTCTTAGATGATACACAGGCATCGGCGAATCTTATTCAATCTGAAACGGAATACCTAGCAGCCTTAGCCAAAGCGGCTCGAATCGAAGCTGTCGTGAATATTACCGACCCCGTCTATCACAATTCTCTCTATAACAAAGCGCCGCAGTTTATTGATGCTGAAAACCAGTTGCTCGAAATTCAACTCAATGAGCACAACAGTAATTTGCGCATTATTGAACTGGAAATGGAAGAAGCGCAACAAGAGCTCGCGAGTGCTAATCAAGCCTTACGCAGCTATCAACAACAACTACGTTTATCCAAAGAGCAACGTCGAATTAATGCACCGCTCGTTAAACAAGGAGCTGTGCCGGCAATTGAGTTGTTGAATATCGATCAGCGTATTTCTGAACTAAATCTTGAAGTAGGTAGAAGCAAATCGGACATCCCTCAGATCAAAAGCAAACTGATGCGACTTGAGCAGAAGAAAAGAGCGGTTGTCGAAGAGTTTCGTGGCGAAGCACAAAAAGAGTTAGCGGATGTGCGCGCCAACATTGAGATTGCCAATGCAGATATTAGCAGACGCGCCGACCAGCAAAGACGAACACAAGTGACAGCGCCTATTACTGGGGTAATCAAAAAAGTACATGTGTCGACGGTGGGTGAGGTCGTACAGCCAGGGATGACGATGATCGAAATTGTCCCTGCCGATGATGAAATTATCTTTGAGACCAAAGTGAGGCCCAAAGACATTGGCTTTGTGAAAGTAGGTTTGCCTGGAAAAATTAAGGTCAGTGCCTATGAGTTTGCAACCTATGGTGGGCTGGAAGGCGTGGTATCGAATGTGAGTGCAGATACTTTATTGGATGAAAAGACAGGCACGAACTACTATCTGGTGAAACTTACTGTCGCCAATATGCTGACCGACGTAGCTGGAAATGAGTTGCCTATTATTCCCGGGATGCAGGCAGCGGTTGATATTCAAGTTGGGCAAAAGTCGGTGTTGGAATATTTCTTTAAACCCGTTCTTCGGATGGTTAAGTCATGAGTCATTTTTCAATTCTGTGGCGCACTTTACTTATGATCTTCGTGTGCCTATATACGAGTAAAGGCATCACAGGAAGTTTAGAAGCTGTTGTGCAAGAAAGTTTGTCGACGAACCCTCAAGTTCGCTTTAGCTTTAGCGCCCTAAAATCGGCGTATTATCAAGATAAAAGCTCGATTGCAGGGTTTTTGCCAACCTTACGTTTAAGCGGCGATTACGGCCGAGAATATACAGACAATGACCAACGCAGCAGTACTGATATGACGCGTCGTCAGGCACGTTTGCAGTTGCGCCAACCTCTATACCGAGGAGGACAATCTGCGGCGGAATCCTCTCGTACTCGAGCGACCTTTATGTCGGCTAGCTATCGAGTGAAAGAAGCCTCTGAAAACTTCGGTTTAGAGATCGTTGAAAACTATTTGAATGTGCTTAAAGCCAAAGAGCTGGTATTACTCGCACAGGAAAATCTCGATATGCATTACAACATCAAACAAAAGGTCGATGACAGGCACGAACAAGGTGTCGGTGACAAAGCAGATATTGCACAAATTAATGGGCGTATTAGTCGTGCGGAAGCGAACTTAAACAATGCCCGAAATGAATTGATGGACACCCGCAGCCGATATATTTCTTTGGTCGGGAGCTTGTCCATCTCTATGAACAAGCCTCAAGCTGACAAGTCTTATATTCCTGACTCACGCTCACAAGCGCAGAGCGTGGCATTGGCAAATAATCCGACCATTTTGTTATCAACCTTCGATGTGAAAGCAGCTCAAGCGCAGTACAAATCGCGCAAGTCGGGTTATTACCCGCAAGTCGATTTGGTCATCGATGGTGGACAGAAAAAGAATGTGTCTGGGTTTAATGGCGAAGAAGAGGATGCGAGTGCCGTTGTCGAGTTGAATTGGAATTTATTCAACGGGACGCGCGATGTAAATGAAGCTAAAGCTTACTACTACAAAGTGGAAGAAGCGCAGATGATCTCGAACAATGCGCGCCGCCAAGTGATGGAGCGTATCGACTTGATCTGGGGTGGCTATTTGCGCGATCAGCGCAATATCGAAGTACTCCGAGAGTATGTTGTGTCAGCCAAACAGGCAGAAACACTTTATAACTCCCAGTTTCAGGTCAACCGTCGCTCATTGCTTGATTTGCTTGATAGCTCCAACGAATTGTTTGAAGCGCGTAAGTCTTACTTAGATACTGAATATAGCCTTTTAACAGACCAGTACAGACTGATGCATATTCAAGGATTTTTGTTAGAGAGTATGCGCATCAATATTGAGAAAACGATCAAAGAGGAGGTTGAGCGATGAAATGTTTAGTCGTGAGAACCTGTATGGCGTTTGCCGCGATCTTGTTTATTTTGGGGTGCTCAAGTACTCCTACTGAAGAGTCAAAAGAAGATCTTTTTGGTTCTGGTTTGGCCTCTGCTGAAACGAGTGATTGGCGCGGTTACGAGTATGATCGTTTAAACATCAAAGCCGGAAATTTGATTGATCATGATCGCGATGGTGTCATCCATGAGCGAGATGATTGTCCAGATACATTGCGAGGCGGAGTGGTCGACAACAAAGGTTGTGCGCAGTTGCTAAGCGATATTCAGCAAAGCTTTCTGCAAATCAATTTTGATACTGACTCGGCGAAAGTGAAGCCGGAATATATCGAAAATATTGGCACTGTTGCTTATGAATACCATGACCTTGTTCAAGCGACCGATGATCCTCCCTTTATTCTCGTTGAAGGACACACCGACAACGTCGGATCACGTGCATATAACAATGCTCTATCTTTGCGTCGTGCTCGAGCGGTCGCGACGGTGTTGATTGAAAAGTTTTCGGTGAACAAAGAACACATTCTGATTTCAGGGCAGGGGTTCGATTATCCAATTGCTGATAATTCAACCAAGCGCGGTCGCGCAAAAAATCGCCGCATGATCACTTATTTCGCAAAGCATGACCGATTCCAGAAAACGCAATGGAACATATGGACGGTTGAATTACGCTCGAATCAAAACGACAGTGAAGATAAACGTCGTTTTCAAACTGTTGATATCGAAGAGGCGCTATAACTATGGCTTTTTCAATTAAGAGATGCATTGGCGTTGTATTGCTTTTAAGTTTGCTAGCAGCTTGCGCTAGTAATGACGTGAACAACGAACCGCAGCATGAAGAGCAGGCATCGGAACAATCTGCTGATGATTCTGTGAACACAGAGTTGGTCAGTGCGCCTCAGGAACGAGAGCTCAGAATTGGAATATCTAATTTTGCCGAGCAAGATCTAATCTATGAACTAACCAAAGCATGGTTGGCGAAAAACACAAAGACTCAGCATATTCGTTTAAAGGCCGTGAATTTCGAGAACTTCACAGGCGCGGTAAATGCGATGCGTGACGACAAAATTGATCTTTACTGGGGTTACACAGCGTCATTTTTGAGTGCTTACAATATCAAAACCTCACCACCGTACGACGCTAAACTCGTCTATGAGAGAGTGAAATCTGTTCTAGCAGAAAACGAAAGCCAGTTTTCTCTTCTAGATTACTCTCCTTTGCATAATGATTATGCCTTTGTTGTGCGCAGAGATATTCAAGATTTTGTCGCTGTGCGTGACTTATCTGAGGTCGCGAGCTCAAACCGAAAGTGGGTGTTTGGCATTGAACCAGATTATCTCGAGTATCGGGATCATGACGGATGGGAAGCACTCGCCAAGTTTTATGGATTTAATCTCGCCAACATCGAGATTAAGCAGATCTACGAGCGTGAAGATTTATACCGTGCCTTGAGGCTTGGTATGGTCGACGTGGGATTGGTGTATAAGACCGACCAAGAGCTGGATTTAGGCTACTTGCGCTTGCTTGAGGACGACAAGTTATTTTTCTCCCCTTACAACATGGTGCCCGTACTTAGAACAGATTTGCTGGAAGCAGAACCGGCACTAGTTAGTTCATTGAATGCCATATCAGGAAGTTTGAGCAATGAATTGATGCGCTACCTTTTGCAGCGTTATGAAATAGACGGTGTTGAGCTAGAAGTCATCAGTGAAGAGTTTTTGCTTTGTGTTGATGATCGTCATCATAGCGAAGATGAGGATAGTAGCTTGGCCCACCAAGGCGGTACCTCGATTTGCCATGAGTCATAAGCGTGTTTTTGGGCAAAACCAAGCTTTAGGTTAGTTTGGTTTTTCTGCTTCACAGCTCCAACAAATTTCAAAAGCAGGCGGGTTTTCTTCTGTACAATTAGGACATCGCCAGTGAGTTTTATCGTTGGCGCCGTGCATCGCTTCTTCAATTAATTCAGCGGCTTTATCTGTTTGGAGTTCATCAACCCATATCTCGGGCCACACCTCGATAGGCGGTACTTCGCCGGCAGCACTGCCGCCAAAAACATTTTTTAGTTCACAGCCGATACCGTTATTCTCAAGGATGTTTTTGATGTTATGCACGACCATAGAGTTGTCGTGGCTAAATATTCGAATCATAGTTTTCTCGTCAGACATCTGAACTTAGACGATATGTTTCTTGTTTGGTTCTCAAATATAAATACAAAGCGAAGCCGACTGCCACGCCCGGTACTAATCCTAAGGCCATACATAGCGGGCCATATTTGTACCCGAATTGCTTGCGTTCGTAAAGGATCCAGGCGCTCATAATGAACCAGCACATAATCACGTCAGTTGAATAACCAGCCGCGAAAGGGTTAACGAAGCCTGCTGTAAAAGCACCGATTATATCGCCATCAACCAAAGCGGCAGGTGCGGTATAAAGTGCGAACACGGCGAGGAAGATTGCTGCTGAAATACCGATACTGAGTTTGAAAGTGTTTTCGTTCATGGGAAATGAAGTCCGTGTTGTTACTTTCTATTTCTTATTTGATGTGCGCTTATAAATTTGGGATGTCGCCAAAGAAACCTATTACGCTAGCGACTTGATCGTTATTGTCTATTTCGACGACATCAAAGCCTTTTAGTACCAGTTTGTCGCCTTGGTGAATTGCCCAGTGATAGCGTAAAAACCATGCTGTGCGTCCCAGCCGCTCGTTCGAGAATACACGGCATTGGGCAATTCAGTTTTTACTTTATGAACATTCAGTTCAAAGCCATCAATACCTGTCACATCGATCATCGGGTCGACAAAACGAATGTCCGGGTTTAGTGCGAGATCAAGATGCGCGCGTACTTTCGATGGGTCAGGTTCGTTCCACGCAGCAAGCATATGGTCAAGCGATTTAGGGTATGTCGACATAGTGATTCTCTTTTATTCTTATTCGAAAAATGTAGTGTCTTACAGTAGGCTTCATTTTGTATCATGCGAGCCTTAAGGTTCGCAATTGTGTATGCGGTCAATCTTGGCGTGTAGAGGTATGTGTGATGGAATTCTTTCCTTATACAGAGGGATATAAAGATGCGTGCTTGGCACTGTTCGATGCAAACTGCCCACAATATTTTGCTGAGAATGAACGTGCCGATTACGCGCAGTTTTTAGATCCTGTTCCTGATGGGTATCGCGTTGGCGTTATCAATGATGCTGTTACCGCAGCCTACGGCATGCGCGTTGATGAAATGACGGCAAGAGCCCGCATCGTTTGGATCATGGTTGCGCCGTCAAGTGCTGGCTCGGGTGTCGGCACGGAGATGATGAACAACGCAAAATCCTTTGCAGTGGAAGCGAGTGCGCCAGTCATCGATATTGCAGCAAGTCATTTATCGGCGCCATTTTTTGCCAAGCATGGTGCGGTTGTTCTGAGCGAAACTCAAGATGCCTGGGGGCAGGGCATGCATCGTGTCGATATGGAATTAGCACTCCCGAGTGGTTAGCGCTTCTGATTGAAAGTGGTCACAAGATAAATTAGATCTGAGTATTAAAAGAGTTATGTGTGAACTTCTGGCGATGAGCGCCAACGTCCCAACCGATATTTGTTTTAGTTTTACAGGATTGTTGCAGCGTGGCGGTGCGACTGGGCCGCATAAAGATGGTTGGGGTTTAGTGTTTTATGAGGCGAATGGCGTACGCGAGTTTAAAGATCATTTGCCTAGTTCAGAATCCTTGATTGCGCGCTTTCTTCAAACCTATCCAATTAAAAGTAATACGGTGGTTTCGCATATTCGCCAAGCTAATGTTGGTGAGGTGTCGTTGGCCAACACCCATCCATTTCAGCGCGAGCTATGGGGTAAGCCTTGGACCTTCGCACATAATGGTCAGCTTAAAGAATTCAGCCAGTTTGAACTGACACGTTTTCGCCCAGTTGGCTCCACCGATAGCGAGCATCTGTTCTGTTGGTTGATGGGGCAGTTAGACGAGCATTTCTCGTGCTGCCCGAGCTGGGAAGAGTGGGTGCCTTTTGTGCATCAGTGTTGTTTGAAAATTCACGAAGCCGGCATCGCAAATATCATACTGAGTAATGGCGATGCGCTCTTTACCTTCTGTTCTACCAAGCTCAGTTGGATTACCCGCCGTGCACCGTTTGGCGAAGCGAAACTTGCTGATACCGATGTCACCATCGACTTTTCAAATGAAACCAGTGAAAACGATGTAGTTAGTGTGGTTGCGACCGAACCGCTCACCGTGGATGAGACTTGGACCAAACTCGAACCGGGGAGTTGTTGTGTGTTTGTTGATGGAGAGTTAGTTGGATAGAAGGTTGTTCTGTCGAATGATTGCTAAGCACTCTTATCAACTTGCACATTAGCTAATCGTTATTGCTTCATTCTAATACGTCATTTCCGCGAAGGCGGAAATCCATTGTGTTGATCTTTGGTTTTTTGTAGAAAAATCCTAGTTTCTACTCTTCTTTTCCTGTCGGTGGCGACCGACTGCGCCCAAGGGTATTTGTCTCGCCAAACACCCTTGGATCCCAAAGGCGACCCGGATCGCTTGCGCGCTCGACGGGATAAATGCTTCGTTGTAGTTCCTCATAACTTGGTTTTTTCGTTGTTTTTCTTTTTGATATAACTAAATTACCGAAGTATAAGGTGAGTAAAAAGTCTGCATTGCATACTCTTGCACTCGGTTTTGCAGAGAAGAGTACTTTTCTTATGCAGATTCAAAAATAATAATTTTTAAGGAGTAGTAAATAGATGGATTTAGTCTATAAAAATGAGAAAAAACTCTTTGCCATTGCGGTTACCATTTCAGGGTTATTCTGGTTGGCGTTGGTGCTCGGGACTATTGGGATTGCTCTGATCTATTTTTTGTTTGGATATTTATTTTTCCTTTTTGCCCACTCAGCTTTTATCACACATATAAAAGGTACGGGGGTTAAAATAAGCCAGGAGCAATATCCTGATTTATATAAAAGTTTGGTAAATAGTTGTGAAAAAGTAGGGCTAGAAGTTATTCCTGATGCCTATTTACTTAGAACGGATTTCTTCAATGCCCTTGCGACTAGATTTTTAGGGAGGAATTTTGTCGTTTTATATACTGATGTAGTAGATGCGTTAGAAGATCAATCAAGTGCTGTAGATTTCTATATTGGGCATGAGTTAGGTCATATTCATCGCAATCACCTTTTGTGGAGTTTTTTCATACTTCCAAGTTCGATACTTCCCTTGCTGGGCGCAGCGTTAAGGCGAGCAGAGGAATATACTTGTGACCGTTATGGTGTAGCGTGTTGTCAATCTGAAGATGATATCAAGGCAGCAATTTCTGCTATTGCAGCAGGTGATACTCGCTGGAAGTCGATCAATGTTGATGCCTATTTAGCGCAAATATCCGAAACAAATGGTTTCTGGATGTCATTCAACGAATTAATAAGTGATTATCCTTGGTTAACCAAAAGAATGGCAGCTGCGTTGGCTATGAACGAGGGACGAGAGATCAATCATCCATCGCGCCATGCATTTGCTTGGTTTTTATCTCTGTTCGTACCTAGATTTGGCTCTGGTGGCGGTATGGTATCGTTGATGATTACTATTGCGATAGTTGGTATTTTGGCTGCCGTAGCAATACCTGCATATCAAGACTATGTACAAAAAGCTCGATATACAGAAGTTTATATAGATGCAGAAGCTGTGAGCAAAGAAGTAACAGAATATGCCGTGGTTAATCAAGCGTGGCCTGAGTCACTTCAAACATTGGGCTATTCAGAAAACTATATTTCTAATGCAACCCAAAGTTCACAAATTGCGATCTATGAAAATGGTGTTATAGGAGCTCAAGTTGGCATAAATGAAGAGGGGAAGGAACAATACATAGTTCTGGAACCTTATGTTGAAGAAGGAAATGTATATTGGAGTTGTTATGGAGAAAACTTACTAGTAAAGCATCTTCCTTCAGAATGCCAATAGGTTTTGACTATTCTTGATTAATAGCCGATCTAATCTATCGATCGGCTGTCTTCGCTGTTTTTAAGCAATAGAGCATTCCGTTAACAGCCTAATGGCTTTTCAAATATTACTCTTCCCCAAAAACCTCAAATATCCTCTCCCTCATCCATTGATGCGCACGATCATTCTCATGCCGTTGGGCCCAGTATAGGTGCCAGTCTAGCTTTGGAATGGCGAAGGGTAGTTCGAGTATTTGTAGTTCAGTGCCTTGTGTCAGGCTTTCAGGAATGGTGAGGAGCATGTCTGTTTGCGCGACGATTGGGCTCGCTGCGCGCGAGTGTTGAATACGTAGTTTAATTTCGCGTTGAAGACCTAATCGAGCAAGTACCGCATCAATTTGGCCACCTCCTTTTCGTCGACTCGATACATGAATATGCGCTTCTTTCATGTATTGATCGAGGCTCAGATCACCTTGAATGCGCGGATGTTCTGGGTGTGCGACGCATACATAACGGTCGTCAGCAATTGGCGTATTGACGAGATTGCTGTCGTTAATGATGGGTACATCAAGGGCAAAGTCGAGCTCACCGGCGCTGAACGCGCGCACCATATCGCTACGCGGAATACTGTAACTCTCGATTTGAATATTCGGGGCTTCTTTTTGAAGTACATGCATTAAGCGCGGTAATACATAGGCTTCTGATGTGTCGTTCATTGAGAAACGAAAAGTTCGCGTTGACTGCAATGGGTCAAAGGCATCATGTTCGTTGAGACTGCTTTGCAGTGAGGCGAGGGCCTCTCGTACGCGCTCAATGATGTTTTCAGTGAGCGGGGTAGGGACCATTTGCCCCGACTGGCGCACAAACAATTCGTCATTGAAATGCGCACGTAAGCGCGCAAGAGAATTACTGACTGCAGGCTGCGTAATATGAAGCACTTCTGCTGCTTTGGTGAGCTTGCGTTCGCTATAGATCGCATCGAGCACGATAAATAGGTTCATATCAATTTTGTTCAACAGCATCTGAGAAGCCTCAATATTTGACTTAGTATCACTAATTTTTATTTAACGATATAAATAAAATAAACTTCAATGATTTTATTTCGGTTTTTAAACTGCTTGCCACGTAAATAAGAATCACTGAAGGCAAAGAGCATGGATTTTGAGTATTCAGATCGCGTTAAAAAATTGATGAAAGAGGTGCAAACCTTTCTCGATAATTATCTTTATCCCATTGAAGACGAGCTCAACCGAGCCATTGAAGAAGGTGAAAATCGCTGGACCATTCCTCCTCAGATTGAAGAGCTAAAAGAGCTCGCGAAGAAGCAGGGTTTGTGGAACTTGTTTTTGCCTGAATCAGAATACGGTGCAGGTTTGACTAATCTTGAATACGCACCGCTTGCTGAAATTATGGGCCGCACGCGTTTTGGTTCTGAAGTCTTCAACTGTAGTGCGCCAGATACCGGCAATATGGAAGTGCTCGTGCGTTACGGCACTGAAGAGCAAAAGAAACAATGGCTTGAGCCTCTATTGGCGGGTGAGATCCGCTCTGGTTTTGCGATGACGGAGCCAGATGTAGCATCGAGTGATGCGACCAATATTGAAACTCGCATTGAACGTGATGGCGATGATTACGTCATCAATGGTCGTAAGTGGTATATCTCAGGTGCATGTGACCCGCGTTGTAAAATTCTGATCGTGATGGGTAAAACAGACCCTGACAACACCAACAAATATATTCAGCAGTCTCAGATTTTAGTCCCGATGGATACGCCCGGGGTGACTGTTGTTCGTCCAATGAAAGTATTTGGTAATGATGATGCGCCAGAAGGGCATGCAGAAATTACTTTTGAGAACGTTCGTGTACCGGCAAGCAATATGCTTTTGGGTGAAGGTCGTGGTTTTGAAATCGCGCAAGGTCGTTTAGGGCCGGGGCGTATTCACCACTGCATGCGTTTAGTGGGTGCTGCGCAACGTGCCTTTGAAATGATGTGCGCACGTGCTGAGTCGCGCACCGTTTTTGGTAAGACGATGAGCCGCCAAGGTTCTGTGCGCGAGAGTATCGCTAAGTCTTACTGTGAGATCGAGCAAGCGCGTTTGTTGACGCTAAAAGCCGCGGATCAAATGGATCGCGTTGGGAATAAAGGTGCTAAGGCGCTTATTTCAATGATCAAGATTGTTGCACCTCAAATGGCCTGCACGGTGATTGATCGCTCTATGCAAATCCACGGTGCAATGGGTTTAAGCCAAGACACCTTCTTGCCGCAAGCCTATCAAATGGCGCGTGTAATTAGATTGGCTGATGGTCCGGACGAAGTGCACATGATGCAGCTTGGTCGCGGCTTAGCCTCTGGCTACGCCATGCTGGCAAAGAAATAGGAGGCGAGCATGTCAGACGTCGATAGTTTAGATATTGAGCTTCTTGATCGCTATTTGAGTGAG
The DNA here is from genome assembly GCF_001635725.1 of Oleiphilus sp. HI0066. Classification (NCBI taxonomy): domain Bacteria; kingdom Pseudomonadati; phylum Pseudomonadota; class Gammaproteobacteria; order Oceanospirillales; family Oleiphilaceae; genus Oleiphilus; species Oleiphilus sp. HI0066. Next base: position 25,265 of record NZ_LWFH01001822.1, on the reverse strand, counting down.
CATATCGAGAGTTTCCATGGCTTAAAAAGCGCAGAGAAATTCTCAGGTGGCCAATCTAATCCAACCTTTAAATTGAGTGCGGCTAGTGGCGAGTATGTATTGCGTCGCCAGCCACCGGGTAAATTGCTGAAGTCAGCACATGCTGTAGACCGTGAGTATCGTGTTTATAAAGCGCTAGAAAATACGGATGTGCCGACGCCTAAGATGTATCACCTGTGTGAAGATCGCGAAGTGATTGGCTCGATGTTCTATGTGATGGAATATTGTGAGGGGCGCATTTTTTGGGATGCTGCATTACCAAAACTGGCATCTAACGAAGAACGCACACACGCGTATTCGCAAATGGGCAAAGTGCTCGCAGCGATACATTCAGTCGATGTTGAAGCGGTTGGCTTAGGTGATTATGGCAAACCGGGGAACTACTTCGAGCGCCAATTATCGCGCTGGACCAAGCAATATCGTGATTCAGAAACACAAAAAATTCCGGCAATGGATCAGCTGATTGAATGGCTCGAGAGCCATATTCCAGAGGATGATGGTCGTGTGTCGCTTGTGCATGGCGATTACCGTCTCGACAACATGATGTTTGCTCCGGATGAAGTCCGTGTAATAGCGGTGCTTGATTGGGAGCTTTCTACCTTGGGTCACCCTTTTGCTGATTTAGCGTATCAGTGCATGCAACTACGCATGCCAGCTAACGCTGGTGATATGAGTGGTCTCGCGGGTGCAGATCGTGGCGCGTTGGGTATTCCAACCGAAGCTGAGTATGTCGAGACTTATTGTGAAGCGATGGGCATTGAGAAAATTGACCATTGGGCCTTTTACCTCGCATTTAGTTATTTCCGTTTAGCGGCGATAGCGCAAGGTGTCGCGAAGCGTGCTTTGGATGGCAATGCTTCTAGTAAGCAGGCGAGTAAGGTGGGGGCCTACGTAGCCCCATTAGCGATGGGGGCTCTGCACGTTATCAAAACTGAGGGTTAGTTCTGAAATAGCTATTGCGATCACTTAAGCATTGTTAAAAATTCACTCAAAGTACTCATTTACTAGTCTGTAAACTCCGTCTTTTCGTGAATTTTTGCCTCGCCTAAGTTTCTCTCATAACGCTATTTAATCGGTGCTGTCGTCATTGCTGTGTTGTTTTGATCATTGGGAACGACGACATAATTTTCTAGCTTCTAGCGAACAAAAAAGAGAACAACAATGAAAGCAATTGTTTGTAATGAATTCGGTCCGATTTCGGATCTTGAGTACAAAGATATTGATGATCCAACACCGGGCAAAGGTCAGGTGCGAGTGAAAATTCTAGCCAGTGGTGTGAACTTTCCTGATGGCTTGTTAGTGCAAGGTTTATATCAAGTGCGTCCTGAGCTTCCGTTTGTTCCGGGCATGGAGTTTTGTGGCGAAGTTGTTGAGTTAGGCGAGGGTGTTAAGCATCTTAAAGTTGGCCAACGCTTAATCGGCTCTAGCCAGAAATATGGTGCTTTTGCAGAACAGGTGATCGTGAATGCCATGACGGTGTTACCTGTTACAGATGATGTTACGGATACCGATGCTGCAAACCTAATGTGCGCACACGGCACAGCACACCACGCACTCAAGCAGCGCGCTCATTTGAAGAAGGGCGAAACTCTTGTTGTTCTGGGCGCGGCAGGCGGAACGGGTATTGCGGCGGTGCAGATTGGTAAAGCAATGGGCGCGCGCGTAATTGCAGTTTGTTCGTCACAAGAAAAGCTAGAGATGGCAAAAGCGAATGGCGCAGATGAGCTGATTAATTACAGCGAAGAAGATCTTAAAGAGCGCATCAAAGAATTGACTAAAGGCAAAGGTGCGAATGTTGTTTATGACCCAGTTGGCGGGGAGGCATTTGCAGCCTGTTCTCGTGCAATGGCACGTAATGGCCGTTTATTGGTTGTAGGTTTTGCATCGGGCACTATCCCTGAATTGCCTGTTAATTTGGCACTCGTAAAAGAGTATTCCTTAGTTGGCGTATTTTGGGGTCAATTTGTTATGCACGAGCCTATGGTCTTTATGCAAAACATGCAGGAGCTATTTGCTTGGTATCGCGATGGCGTTGTTCGCCTTGAAACTGATGAAGTTTTCCCACTATCTCGTACTGGCGATGCGCTTGCGAAAGTGATGAATCGCGAAGTGAAAGGCAAGGTTGTGGTTGTTCCAGACGCGCTTTTGTAAGTCGGACCTAGGGTTTAACAAAATATTGGGGTCAGAGTAAAAGTACTCTGACCCTAGTTTAAGAATGTAGGAAATAGGATAAAAAAGATGGCTACTAACTTATTTAACCTGGAAGGCAAAATCGCCCTAGTTACTGGCGCAAGCCGCGGTATTGGTGAATCCATCGCCAAGCTGCTTGCAGAGCAGGGCGCTCACGTTATTGTGTCAAGCCGTAAGATTGATGATTGTCAGAGTGTGGCGGATGCGATTGGTGAAGCGGGTGGTTCTGCAGAGGCATGGGCTTGCCATGTTGGCGATATGGATCAAATTAAAGAGACCTTTGAGTACATTGGCAATAAGCACGGCAAGTTAGATATTTTGGTCAACAACGCGGCGGCTAACCCTTACTTTGGTCATATTCTTGATACCGATATTAGCGCTTACAACAAAACGGTTGATGTAAACATCCGTGGTTACTTCTTTATGTCTGCTGAGGCGGGCAAGTTGATGCGTAAAAACGGTGGAGGCGCAATCGTGAACACGGCATCTATCAATGGTCTTCAGCCGGGCATGATGCAGGGCATCTACTCGATTACTAAGGCTGCTGTTATAAATATGACCAAAGCGTTCGCGAAAGAGTGCGCTCCATTCAATATCCGAGTGAATGCTTTGCTTCCGGGTTTAACCAAAACAAAATTTGCAGGCGCTTTGTTTACCAATGAAAGCATGTACAAAGCGGCAATGCAGATGATTCCAATGCATCGTCATGCAGAACCAGATGAAATGGCTGGTACCGTTTTGTATCTCGTGAGTGATGCATCGAGCTATACCACAGGTGAATGCATTGTCGTCGATGGCGGCTTTACGATTTAAGGGAGATAGTAAGATGGATAAGCTTCTTGATTTTAATGGCAAAGTTGCCTTGATTACGGGTGCGGCAAGTGGTTTTGGCGCAGCACTTGCAATAGAGCTTGCTGAGCGTGGCGCAAAGCTAGTGATTGCCGATTACAACGCGGATGGTTTGGCTGAAACTGTCGAAAAAGTAAAAGCGCTTGGCGCAGAAGTAGCGAGTGCTGTTGGGAATGTTGCTGAAGAATCGCATGCTGAAGAGTTAGTTGCTTTGGCAAAGTCTACCTTTGGTGGTATGGATATTGCGGTAAACAATGCGGGTATTGCTCCGAAGTTGATGCCGTTTACGCAGATCGATGAGAAAACCTTGCAGCACCAATTGGATGTAAATCTAAAGGGCGTTGCTTTCGGTATGAAGCACCAGATGCGTATGATGGCTGGCCAAAAAGATGGGGCCATTCTAAACGTAGCATCAATGGCAGGTTTAGGCGCGACGCCAATGGGTGGTTCTTATGGTGCCGCGAAGCATGCTGTTGTAGGTATGACAAAAACGGCTGCTGTGGAAATGGGTGCAATGAATGTGCGAGTGAATGCGATTTGCCCATTCTTTACTTCAACGCCAATGGTGGATAACCCGATTCTTAATCCGAATGGTGATGAGAAAGAATTAAACAAGACGCTTGCGCGTGGTTGTCCGCTTAAGCGTATTGCGCGTGTTGAGGAAATCGTAAACGTGATGGTGATGATGTTGTCGCCAGCGAACACGTATATGAACGGAATAGCGGTTCCGGTCGATGGTGGTATGTCTGCTATGTAGTTAAATAGCTACTGTGATTGCTTAGGCCGTGTTGAAAGCTTGTTCGCTTTGCTCATTTACGTATATGTAAACTCCGCTATCTCACAAACTTTCGCTTTGCCTATGCTGCTCTCGTGACGCTATTCGGATACTGCGTGCATCATTTCCGCAGACAAGGTGAATCGCGAAGCGAGAGAGGGCGCCCTGGGGTGGACGGGAACCTACTGTTTTATAAAGAGGTAAATTCAGGATCACTTGGAGTGTTCCTGAATCATAAAAGAATTATTCGAGCGTTTATCGTCTCCCGTAAAGCGTTCTGCATACATAACAACTGGAGAAAAATAACATGTCAGATTCACGTGAGTATGACGTCATTATTTGGGGTGCGAGTAGCTTTACTGGCCGCTTAGTAGCCGAATTTTATTTAAGTACTTACGGCCTCAATGGCGAGCTTAAGTGGGCGATGGCTGGACGTAATCAAGCTAAGCTCGAGGAAGTTCGTGCAGGTCTAAATGATGGCCAAGGCACTAATGATATACCAATCCTAATTGCGGATAGTCACGACGAAGCTAGCTTGAAAGACTTAGTCAGTAAGACGAAAGTTATTTGTACGACTGTTGGTCCATATGCTTTGTATGGGAACGAGCTTGTTGCGGCTTGTGTTGAAGCCGGTACGGATTATTGTGACCTTGCTGGTGAAACGCAGTGGATTCGTCGAATGATCGATCAACACCATGAACGCGCTCAAGAAACTGGTGCGCGTATTATTCATTGTTGTGGCTTTGACTCTATTCCATCTGACTTGGGCACTTACTTTGTTCAGAACAAAGTGAAGGAGCTTAAAGGCGAATACGCGAAAGCGATCAAGGTTCGAGTGAAGTCAATGAAAGGTGGTGCGAGTGGTGGCACGATTGCAAGTATCAATAACGTGCTCGCTGAAGTAGCGGATGACAAAGAGCTCTTTAAGTTATTGAATAACCCGTACACTTTGAATCCTCGTGATGAGATGGGTGGCGACGATAAGCGCGATTTGCAAAGCGTGAAGTACGATGACGATGCAAAGAGCTTCCTTATGCCGTTCGTTATGGCAGCGATCAACACACGTGTGGTGCGTCGTAGCCACGCTTTGGCGGGTTTTCCTTATGGAAAAGATTTCACCTATGATGAAGCGATGCTGACTGGCGATGGCTTCTCTGGCCGTTTGAAAGCGATTACTGGTTTGGTTGGTCTCGGTGCAATGCTTGGCGGTAAGCCCGGTGGATTCTACAAAAAGATTACTGCTAAGTTTTTACCAGCACCGGGTGAGGGGCCATCTAAGGCAGAGCGCGAAGCTGGCTTCTGGAAGTATCTTGTGATCGCTAAAATGCGCGATGGCTCGATCGTGAAAGGATTTGTTAGTGGTGATCGTGATCCTGGTTACGGGTCTACCTCTAAAATGCTTGGTGAAGCGGCAGCGTGCTTAGCGCTTGATAAAGACAAGACAGCTAAAGTGGCAGGAATGCATACGCCATCAACTGCGATGGGGGATGTGTTGATTGAGAGATTAATCTCGAAAGCTGGACTTCAATTCGAAATCCATTCTTAGCTACTGCGATTGCTTAGGCTGTGTTGAAAGCTTGTTCGAAATACTCATTTACTTATATGTAAACTCCGTGTTCTCACAAACTTTCGCCCTGCCTAAGCTGCTCTCCTAACGCTAAGAAGCTGCGAGCTTTCGTTCATTTTCGTCGCGTCTTATCGTCGCTTGTGAGGTTAGGCGTTTCGTAAGCTGTGTTGAAAGCTTGTTCGCTTTACTCACTGGCTTTGCCAGAACGCACTTTAGTGCGGTCCGTAGGGCGAGCTACGCGAGTATTTACTTATATGTAAACTCCGTGTTCTCATAAACTTTCGCCTTGCCTAAGCTGCTCTCCTAACGCTAAGTAGCTGCGCGTTTTTATTTGTTTTTGCCTTATTCTAAATTCTTTATTGACCCAGCTTGGGTATGTCTTACTCGAACTTTTAAAGTTTTCGTATATCTAACCTCTTCTTTCAAAGGCTTTGTGTCTAATCTACGCATCTTCATAACGCGTAAGACATTTTGTCTTAGGTCTAAGTTGAATAAGGTAAATCAAGAGGTTTCGATGCGAAGTATATTCACTGTATTGGTGTTAAGTCTTGGTCTAGTGCTTACGGGGTGTAGCACCGGTAGTTGGCGAGACGCGAGCCGAGACTCTGCGAATTTATCTCCACTCCCCGGTGATTATTCTGATGCCATCGTGCAAGTTTACGCTGCAGATGCTTGGGGATGGCGAGGGATATTTGCAGTGCATACATGGATATCTGTTAAACCAAGCAATGCAGATCAATACACTGTCCTTGAAGTGATTGGCTGGCGCGCTCGATGGGGTGTGCCGGTTCTTCGCATAGAGAAAGACTTGCCTGATCGCTATTGGTTTGGGGCAAAGCCAGAGTTGGTATACGAAAAGCGTGGTGAGGGCGCTGATCAGCTCATCGAAGATATTCTTCGCGTTTCACGTGATTACCCTTGGGCAAATGAATATACCGTGTTCCCAGGTCCCAATAGCAATACCTATCCTGCATGGGTTGCTAGTCAAATCGAAGGCTTCGAATTAGATATGCCATTTAGAGCGATTGGCAGTGGCTGGGAGCCTTAACATCGATTTCTATGTGATTACGCGACTAGCTTAGAGCAAAATCCACCGCTGTTTCTGCATGAATAGCGGTGGTGTCAAAAAGCGTCACTTCCGTATCCTCTTGCTTCACCAACAATCCAATTTCTGTGCAACCTAAAATTACAGCCTGTGCACCTTGGGCCTGTAGTTTCTTTATGATATCTAAGTAACGCTCTTTGGATGACTCAAGCAGTTGGCCTTTGCAGAGTTCTTCGTAGATGATTCGGTGCACTTCAGCACGATCTTCCTCGTTAGGCGTAAGGACATCTAGCGAGAATTTGTCTTGTAATCGTCCTTTGTAGAAGTCTTGTTCCATGGTGAATGCGGTGCCAAGCAGACCTACTTTAATAATATTTGCGTTTAGAAGTGTTTGGCCTGTGGCATCAGCGATGTGTAGTAGTGATATGTTGATTTTTTCTTCGATAGTTGGAGCGACTTTATGCATAGTGTTGGTACAGATCAGCAGACAGTCGGCGCCAGCGGATTGGACATTTAATGAGGCTGATAACAAGATTTGCGCGCAGCTCTCCCAATCGTTTTGATGTTGTAAGTGCTCGATCTCTGCGAAGTCTACGCTCACCAAAACTATTTTGGCCGAGTGTAAACCGCCAAGCTTAGCTTTCACTCCTTCATTGATCGCTTTGTAGTAGCCTTGCGTACTTTCCCAACTCATGCCGCCGAGAAGGCCTATTGTTTTCATTTGTTGGACTCCGAGAAAATTGATCTGACAATCAAAACATATTTCGTCTAGGCTTGTCTTGAATTATGAAATGTAGGACTGAATGGTGACTAACGAGCTAGTACTTGTTGATGAGATGGGAAAGAAGTTAGGCCTTGCCGATAAGCTTGAGGCACATCAAAAAGGCTTGTTGCATTTGGCTTTCTCTCTAGTGGTCTATCGAGTTGTTGATGGTCAACGCGAGTACCTTCTCCAGAAACGTGCCGCGACTAAATACCATGGAGCAAACCTATGGAGTAATACCTGTTGTTCCCATCCTTTTGATGAAGAATTGCCAGCTGCGGCTGTTCAGCGCAGAGTCGGAGAAGAGCTTGGAATAACGCAAAAATTAGATCTTAAGGAATTAGAGCCTGTTTTGTATCGAACGGAAATGCAAAACGGTCTTATTGAACATGAGTATGACCATGTATTTGTTTCTAATGACACAATCTTCGACTTTGAGTTGAACCCTCAAGAAGTCAGTGAAACAGCATGGGTATTAGAATCGGATTTAAAGACTGATCTTGTGAAGAACCCAGGAAAATACACGCCTTGGTTACCCTTCGTTCTGGGTCGAATTCCTTCCTAAGTTTAAGTTGCGAGTACTTTTGCATTACTAAGAGCCTGTATTACACTTTGTGAAGTGGCGCACGTTTTAGTGCATATTCAAATATGCGATGAAGGTTACGGATAAACCGATATGGCGATTGCATGGTTAAGAAAAATGTTTGGTGTAAGTGCAGTTACTGAACCAGTCAGTAATCAGCCTGTTTATCATCTCACCGAACGACAGAACGCTTCTGAAGATACGCATGGGGCGACGAATTCTGAAACGACTAACGCGAAAACAAAGCGTTATCGTGAATACTTGCTCGAATTAGATCACGCCTTTTGTCAGAGTTTGTTTGGAACCGAACATTCTTATGAGATGCCAACTGAAACTCAGAGAGAAAATGCCAAAAGCTACGCAAAGCAGCTGCTTAGTAACGAATTAAACTCTGAAAAAATTCCCAGAAAACCAAGCTCTTTGCCTCTCTTGTTGAAGCTTCTGAAGATGGAAATGGTTAATAACGATACCGTGGCGCAATTTCTAATTAAGGATCCGGCGCTTACTTCACAAGTGCTTAAAATTGCAAACTCTCCATTTTTCAGATTGAATAATCAAAGTGTTGAATCATTAGATGAAGCAATTCGACGCCTTGGCATTGCCGGTATTAAGCGTGTTGTTTCTGCTGCAACGATGATGCCCGTATTCCAAGCCAGTGGTGGAAATAAAACGCTAAATGAGACGGTATGGCGATGGGCTTTGTGTTCCGGAGCAAGCATAGAAGCATTGAGTAGTATTCGTGATCAAGATGGGCCATCTAACTATTTGCTTGGCTTGATTCCAGAACTGGCCATGTTGATTGTCAATCAAGAGCTTGACCGCCTAGAAGGATCTTTGCCGGAGGAGGAAAAAATCCTTCCAATGCAGCGCCTTAAGGTATTTAAGCGAGTTGCATGGAAAATTTGTATCCAAATTCGAAAAGAATGGGGTATGTCTGAGGAGTTTGATCAAGCGCTCTACGATATGGGAGATGCCATGCGTTTGCGCAAGTACTCAATTGTCTATGATGCGATCATTCTGGCGCAATATTCTGCTGTTGAAGCCTCGGCTAAACCTCCCATCAGTATAGAAAAACTTTCTCTGCTGACTGAGTCGGACGAGTTTGTAAATCAAACGGTTTTGTTATCGTTGAAATCAACAATTGAAGGTTAGTTCGACAAGACTAAATGCATGTCGTTCCAGCGTAATCCTCCGTGACTCGATTCTGACGTCCCGTCATCAACAAACCCAAATTGTTGATAAAAACCGACGAGCTCCTCTTGGCAGATAAGATACATCGCTGACTTTTGCATCGCCTGCATCATAGCAATAAATTCGTGCATTAATGCAGTGGCATAACCTTGGTGCTGGAAATCAGGATACACAACCACTGACATGACAACGATATTTGGGCCTATTGGATCATGACCGATGAGTTCTTTGAATTCCTCATCACTTAGGGAGACGTCAAAACATGCTCCGCAATTGATGAAACCGATGATTTGCGACTCTTTTTCTAGAACGAGAAATCCCTCGGGATAAGTCTCAATACGTTGTTGGATTTTTTCTCGAGTGGCAGCTTCATCGCCCGCATAGCCTTCTTGTTCTATTTGAAAACAACGATCAGTGTCGGAAGGTGTCGCAGAACGAAAAGTCAGTGAAGAATGCATAAGTGCCTCTAAGCGATGAATAAAGTAATACTAAGCACCAAGGGGCTTACAATTGCGCTAATGACGTTAATGCAAGTGCTTTTGGATTATTCGCAATATCATCACTAGACGCTTCGCCTCAATAAACGCGTACATGCTCAATGGCAAGGTAATCAAACTTAGCAAAGTAAGAATCGGTAGCTGTGATAGATAAACGCTAACTGTTATGGAACCATAGCCGACTAGGTAGAATACACCGAGCATATATGTGCTTAATTGGATTCCTTATACGATCGGGAAGGTGCGTCGACCAACGTTTTTGTCTGCGTGAATATCCGGATATTGAGTAAGTAAAAGCAAGTTATTACTCAAACAAAATGGTAGCAGCAGAGCTAGATAAGCGAGTTGATCATAAGTCTTCGCGATCACTAAGAAGTTTCCGGCGACTATAACAATTCTAAATCCTGCGCCGGGCGCAATCAAGCATACCCATGGTAATCGATTAATCCATGGTGAATACAAGGCACCAAGGCAATACCAGCTATTCCAAGCGGTAGAAGTATGAGGCCTACAGAATAAACAAAATACAAACCGATCAGTGCGGTAAGACTTAGGCTGACTAACCCAAGGATGAGAGCATGCTTCAGAGCGCTAGGATTATTTGGAAGAGCGCCACTGCCTCCACTAAAAGGCGTGCGTTCAGTCTTAAGATCAAGACCAGATTTAAAATCGATGTATTCGTTCAGTGAATTGACGCTAGCATGTGCCAGAAGAGCTGCAGCAAATATTAGAATGAGGTCGATCAGTTTAAAACTATACCCAGCCTGATAAGCCAAACTTAACCCCAATAAAACACAGACTGGCGCTAAGATAAGAAAGGGTGGTCTGGTTGTTTGAATGGCGCTTTGTAGTTTCGAAGGGCTAGGGTTTTGTAGGTTGACAGACATGGAGGCTCATCCACTGTTTAAGAGTTTTAAACTCGTTACATGAGCTGTTTATATTAGATAAGAGATCAGTAGATGTTAAACAAAAAAGGCGAACCGTTTAGTTCGCCTTTTTGCTGGATCGTAAACAGTATTAATTACTGTGGAACGATGTTCTCAGCTTGTGGGCCTTTCTGGCCTTGTGTTACTTCAAAATCAACTTTTTGGCCTTCAGCCAATGTTTTGAAGCCTTCGCCTTTGATTTGACGGAAGTGAGCGAAAACGTCTGGGCCATTTTCTTGAGCGATAAAACCAAAGCCTTTAGTTTCGTTGAACCATTTTACTGTACCAGTAACTGTATTAGACATATCTATATCCTGAAAAAAATCAATTAAAACGCCTGTATGCGGCAAATGTGCTGGAAAAAACAAACTGGGCGTAACAACTGCAGGACGAGGAATACGAATAACAACGACATGTAGGATGTAAATACACGGTGTGTCTTACTAGCTGAGGCGAACTCTATACATACATTGATCAAAAGTCGATCAAAATTTTGTGTATTTTTATTCTTGCTCGTATACCCAATTATGGAACTAAAACGACTCAATAATTGGTTCGTTTCCTTTGATGCCAAAAACAAACAAACCCGCAGTAATCAAAGCCGTCGCAAGTGTCGAACTCCAAGCGATAAATTGAATAGCGCCACCCCATGCAGACCATTCCCCGCTTATGCCGTAGTAAAGAAGGAATAAACAGCCGCCACCATCTGACTACGCCAACATAAATGGGGTCATTAAACGCTTGCCTTTTAGTGAGGCTTGTAAGCCCATGAAGTAACCAACGCATAATGCTAAATAGGCCCAACCCAGCATACGAATAAACATGTAGCTATCTTGTGCAGGAAACCCGAATTGCTCTAAAACAGACGCTGGAAAAAGTAAGAGAGGGATGCACCAAACCAACACGGTGCCAAGAATTTTAAAGATAAGAACTTTGCTGAGATGACTCATAAATAAGTTGATCATTGGTTAGTGATTAAAGTGATCCTATGAGATTTGCATAAGTTTTTTAGCTTCAAAAAATAGAAATCCGGTTTCGCTTTCTTTGGAGGGAAGCTTGTTGAAATAAAACGAGAAGCAATTCACTTGCGATTTAAATAATAACGATTATCATTTGTATTCCTGTAAATAGGAGAAGATACGATGGGATATTACATATATGCGTGGTTAGAGGAAGGAAATCCGAACTTAGAGATCGTCGACGCTGAGTCAAAGCGAACGTGTATGAGGTGGGCCTACTCTGAAGCACGTCAGAAAGGAAACGTCGCAGATAAGAATGAAATTCAGAAGTTATTTCGGCAGCTATTGCTACTCACATGTCAGCAAGAATTGAGTAATTGCCGGGTGTTTGGGATGCAAGATGTATTTGGCGACCCCGAATTAATGCTATTGGAAAGGATTGATCGCTGTGGATATTAACTCAGCTATGTACATAGCTATATCTGCCACTTGGAGTTTAAGGGATATGCAGTAGACTGCTTTTCGATATCAGTATTCTAGTTGTGTGATTACAAGCTAAATAACGGCTGCAAAGCACTCTAATTGAGGAGGACTGACATGTAGCTCTTTTGAAGATGGGCCGCCCGCATTTGCATGCGCTTTACGAAAAGCTTCAGATTTGGTCCATGCGCGAAATGCTTCTTCCGACTCCTAAACTGCACGTGATGAGATCAAGGTGTATTCTTCGGTAGTTTCGCCTTGCAGTAAATTAAACGATTTAAATCCTAGTACCTCGCTTAGAAAGGAATCGCGATTCTTCCAGATCTCGATAAAGTCTTTCTCACAACACAGTTTGATTTTGAAGCGGTTCATTGCGATGTACACGTTTGTACTCCTAAGCTATTTATTAAGGACAAAGACTACGCCTTGTTATTGGTTGAGGTGAAGTTCTTTTTGAAGTTTGTTGGTGAGGTTTAAAGAGGCTAAGCGATGTGACTCGCTGAGATAATAACGCAGCTCTTCTTCATTTTGACGGTCGGTGCATTGAATCCACTTCGTTCCTCGATTCGCAAAATAGGGAGCAGGTCGGTAACCACCTTTGTGCTGTATAAATTGAAAATCTAGTTCGGAAGTCTCAAATGAAAAGGTAGGCGTTTTGTTTGCCCCATTCCAACCTCCGATTGCGAAAAGTTCTAAACATGAGCGCCTCCCCATTGCATACCATAGTTCGTGCAGGGTAGATTGGCGCAAAATCGATTGAACTGGTTGTAGGTCATATGGGTATTTGGATCTCGCAGCCTTATTTTTCTTTCTGAACCAAAATACTAATCAAGGCTAGGAGGGCGGACCCTAACATCAGAAATAACGACACAGCGTTTAAGACTGGTGTCGATCCTTCTTTAAGTCTGTCATACATCGCGATAGTTAAGGGGGCATCAGAGCCGACTAGCATGAGTGTTGTATTGAAATTTTCAAAAGACATCAAGAACGCGACAACGCCTGCGCCGAGCATGGCTGGCCTGAGGTAGGGTAAGGTAATAGTACGTAATACTTCAAAGCGACTTGCGCCTAGATTGTAGGCGGCTTCCTCAAGTGATCTATCAAACTTTTTCAGCCGAGCCGAAATAACTAAGGTCGCAATCGTAGTTATAAAGGCGAATTGGCCAAGCACTACGAGTAATAGCCCTGGTCTAAGGAACTCAAGATCCCACCCAATATGATCTTCAACTCCGTTAGCAAGCGTGTTTGAAAATACGAGAATAGAGATGCCGAGAATGACGCCCGGAATAACCAGAGGCAGCAACAACAATATGTATGCGAATTGTTTGAAGCGAAACTCATAACGTTCAAATAAAAAGGCATTGCTTGTGCCGATCGCAATGCTCAGTCCAGTCACACAGCATGCAACAAAGAATGAAACGCCAATGCCGTTCATTAGGCTACGATCATGAAATAAGCCTAATTTAGGTTGGGTATCGTTAATAAACCAATCCCATGTAAAGCCTTTCCATGGTAGTGACGGAAACAGGGAGTCGTTAAAGGCAAAGCTCGCGACGACCACTAATGGCGCAATGAGGTAAACAAAAAATAGGAAGATATAGAGCTGATAGCTCCAGTTGTAGCGATTTGATCTGGGTATAGTAGGAAGCATATAAAGTCCTTAGCTTTTCGCTACTGTCGAAGCGAGCGTTTGTCCGGATAGCTTCAAACCAAGCCACACGATGGTGGATGAAACGATAAGTAATAAAAAACCAAAGGCAGCGCCGAGCTCCCAATTAAATCGGGTAATAAACTGGGTATAGATCTGACCGGTAAACCACATACTCGATTTACCTCCGAGTAGAATTGGTGTGAGGTAATTACCGAGCGTTAGCATAAATACGACAATGCAGCCGGATATTATGCCCGGCATTGAATGTGGGATAACGATCTCTTTCAGGATAGAAAGCTTACTGCCGCCAAGGTCATAACCCGCTTCAATTAAGCTGTCATCTAAACTATCTAAAGTGCTTACCAACGGCACCACCATAAATAACATGGAGGTGTAAATTAAGCCCATCATCACGGTGACATCGTTGTATAAAAATTCGATTGGACCGTCGATCAGTCCAAGCCACTGCAGAGAGGAGGAGATAACTCCAGTTTCTCTGAGAAGGATCATCCAACCAAAGGTGCGCACTAATTCGCTAACCCAAAACGGCAACAGGCAGAGTAAAAATAAGATGCTTTTGGTTTTTCCACGCAACATCTTAGCTATGTAATACGCTACGGGAAAAGCAATAATTAGTGTAAGCACTGTGGCAAGTATCGACATAAATGCCGTTCTCGCTAAGGTATTCCAATAGAACGGCTCAGTAAAAAATTCTGCATAGTTTGCCAAGCTCGTTTCATAGGTTCGAGGGGCAACTTTTTCTCTAATCGATAAGAAGAACATATCGATATGAGGGATGATCACAAGTAAGCCTAGCCAAAGTAAAAAAGGACTAAGCAGGAGTATCAGGGTGAGTCGTGTCTGGCTTGAGTTCATTTTATCTTTCCTAAAACGCTCAAGCTTGGTTCGTAAATACTTTGGCGATATCTGCTCGCCAGCTTAATGATAGTTTGTCGCCTGCCTTAAGATCTGAAAACTCACCTGTCTGAGGTAGGGAAACAATAATCTCTTCCGCATCGTTGTTGGTCATGATTGCGCGGCTCTTAGCACCGTCGAACAATACACTCTTTACAGATGCCTGGAGTTGATTATCCGCTGTAGTTTGCTCTTGTCCCAATGTGATGGATTCGGGACGAAGATAGATATTCACTGTTTGTCCGATTTCAAGATTGCTTGTCGTTTGGGTTTGAATCGATAAACCGCTCGTGGTGGTTAGTGTGGTGCGTTGAGAATCTTGTACGCTGACTGTAGCCTCCCAATGGTTACTTTCTCCAACAAAGTCGGCGACAAAGGGCGTTTGTGGTTCATAGTAAAGTTCTTGGGGCGTACCGACTTGTTCAAAGCGACCATGATTCATGACCGCAACTTGATCAGACATAACAAGCGCCTCTGACTGGTCATGCGTGATGTACACAAAGGTGGTATCAAACTGGCTTTGTAGTTGTTTTAGTTCAACCTTCATATGCTCGCGAAGTTTTAGATCGAGTGCTCCGAGCGGTTCATCAAGAAGAAGTACGGAGGGGTTGAGAATCATACAGCGTGCAATGGCAATACGTTGTTTTTGCCCGCCAGATAATTGATCAATACGTTTACTTCCTGCGTCTGGCAAACCAATACGCTCTAATGAATCTTTTACACGCTGATCAATCTCGGCTTTCGCCACTTTTCTGCGGCGAAGACCGTAAGCAATATTTTCTGCAACACTCATCATCGGGAACAGCGCTAAGTGCTGAAAAACGAGATTGACAGGGCGTTTGTTAGGCGGTGTCGAAAGGACAGATTTGCCTTTAATTTTTATGTCGCCCGAGGTCGGCTCGTAAAACCCTGCGATCATTCGTAATAGCGTGGTTTTCCCGCAGCCAGATGGGCCAAGAATTGAAAAGAAGGAACCTTTGGGTATGGAAAAAGATACATCGTCAACGGCAGTAAATTTATCAAATTGCTTTACTAAGTGTTGGCATTCTAAATCGCAGGACATTCGGGCGTTCCACTACATAAAAAGAGAACGTCGAGGTCTTTCGACCTCGACTCATTGCTTAAAATAATAGTCGTCGTAGTGACTATTTAGCGGCGTTGATTCTATCGAGGGCTTTACCTTCCATCGTTTCTAAACCAGCAGGTACGGTCGGGTACCATTTAATATTATCGATGTCAGCTTGGCTGAACGATGCTTTGAAGCGTTTTTGTAACTCGGGGTCTACTTCAACATCACCACCTTTAGATGCTGTGAAGTTACCTGCCACGTTCGTGATCATACTTGCGATTTTTGGTTGCATTACAAAGTTGATCCACTTGTATGCCGCGTCTTCTGCTTTGGTTTTACGTGGCAGCACAAAGGTATCGATCCAGCCGAGTGCACCAGAAGTTGGTGCAACGAAAGTAACGTTAGGTAGCTCTTTGTTTAGCTTCCAACCGCCTGTATCCCACGCCATTGCTGCAGTCGCTTCTCCAGAGCGGAGGAGATTCATGAGTGCATCACCTCCAGACCAGTACGTTTTAACATTGGCTTTACAAGAGATGAGCTTGTCAGTGACTTGATTGATGATGTCTTGGTATTTAGCTGTGTCGCCATATGCAGCAAATGGATCTAAGCCCATAGAGAAAGCAAAGCCAATCAGGGTAGGGCGCTTCAAACGATAAGAAACTTTACCCGCAACATCCGCGCTACATAGGTCCGCATAGTCTTTAACGCTTGCTGCCATTTTTGTATCAAGAACTAAGCCGCTAGTACCCCAAATATGCGGCACACCGTATACATCTCCGTCGAACATCGTGGTATTTTTTGTCGCTTCGAGCATGGAATCGATAAACAAGCTATTGTCGATTTTGCTCAAGTCAATCGGCTTGTAGATATCAAACTCCGCTTGCGCACCTGAAATACGATCTTGGCTTGGTTGCGCAAGGTCGAAACCAGATCCACCTGTCGCACGCAGTTTAGAAATCATATCTTCGTTGTTTGACTTAGTTACCTCAACGTCAATGCCAGTTTCGGCTTTAAATTGTGCGATAACTTCATCTGGAGCATATCCGCCCCAAGTTAAGAGCCGAAGCGTTTCCGCACTTGCGAATTGCGACGCTCCAAGCAAGATGGCTGCAGATACTGCACCAGTGGTAAGTTTCTTTATTGCTTTCATTCTGGATATTACCCCTTTTTATCGTATTGATTGCAGCCTCAATCGGTTGCTAGTAAAGACGACGCATCCGTGTTGGGAGGTTTCCCTATACAGCATAAGACACAAATGAAGCGTCGTGCCGAACTATAGTCGATAACATAGACAGTTTTGTGACAGCGAAAATGCGGTGATAAAATTATTGGAAAAGATTATTACTTGTGGAGTTCGTGACTATTGGTAGTTTAATTCATCTGAATAAATACATTAAAGGAGGTATCTTTTGGAGTATGTCTAGGCAGGGACAAAAAAGGGGTATTAAGAGTCGCCACTATGGCTCTTAATTTGGTAATGGCCGTACTTAATGAAACTAATTTTTTGGGCTTTGAATTCATTGCTTGTGCTGTCCATATATTGGATTACGACTCACCGCCTGAGCCGGGGAAGAATAAATCAGCAAGAATTAATTTTCTTGATCATAAAGTGGCTGGACTGCTTATTTAATTTATCTTCTTCCGTACAATCGTGCAGTGCGAAGCAGCAGTGAATCAAGCGATAGCAGTGATTTCGATAGTCTAAGTAGTCATCAGCAATGAGTTCTTTCCATTGGCTAAATATATTTTCTAGCAAGGGGATTTCGGATGATATTTGCATGCTTATAAGCTCTTAAGTGCGTCTTCAATTTCATGTTTAAAATCGGTGGCGTCACATACCCATACGCTTGTATCAGCACCTGGGAACACACCAATTTCTATCTTTGCTTGATCTAGCTCTTCAGCAAGGTCATCAATAAACGTATCAACAGGAATCGCGATGGCCGTTACCTCTTGATCAAACTCAGAAATAGCAACGGCAGCTTCTTTACTCGGCCACATTGGAAGGTAGCTAAACGCGTCTTCTTCATAGTTGATCGTAATAAAGTCTTGCTGAGCATTAATTAATACCCAAAGCTGTTTATGCTCTAATATTTGTTCGATGGTGTAATCGTAGCGATCTTCAGGTTCCATCGCGCTAAGTTGTTCGAGGCTTTGTTTAGTCATGTTTTTTCCAATTTTCCCAAGGCGAAGGGGATGGGGTGTTAAAAGTAGACAAATAAAGCTGTTCTACTTTAGTACGAGCCCATGGCGTGCGACGCAAGAATTTTAGCGATGATTTAATCGATGGATCTTTCTTGAAGCAATTGATACTGACGCGGCTCGCTAATCCATCCCAACCATAATGCTCATAAAGTTTTTCTACAATCGTAGCCAGCGTGATGCCATGAAGAGGATTGTTTGGTTGTTCCTGACTCATGTGAGTGTCGTTTTCCTTTTGTTGAATGCAAAACACTATAGTTAAAAACAGCCGGTTCGTTGAAATTGCCTAGATTTTAAGTGGCGTAGAGGTCTTGCGGCAAGTGATGCATGAAATCGCTTATGCAAGAGGGAATTAGCATAGTTAACTAAGTGCTTGTATTCCTTTAGCGTCTAAACAGCATTTCTTTAAGTAAAAGTGATCTAAACAAGTGAATCTGATTGCGACTATCTTTATGTACTGTAAGAACGGAGCCCAGCGGAGGAGCTAACTATGTTGCTTTCACATATGTTTGGATTGGCCACTCACCCTACTAGAGAGTGGCAAGAAATCAAAAAAGAGCATTCCATGCCGACAAGGATCTTTGTCGCGTACACCTGCATATTGGCCGCCATCGGGCCTCTGTGTGCTTATTATTCTACCACTGTAGTTGGTTGGACAATCGGTGATGGGGCCGTCACGAAGTTGACCGCAGACAGCGCATTCCTCTTGTGCGGGTTAACATATCTAACGATGCTGCTGGGAGTATTTTTTATTGGCTACATGATCGACTGGATGGCTCAGACCTACGGAGCTGAGCATGACGAGCAAGCTGCAAACGGAATTGCACTCATGGCATACGCATGCACGCCTCTGTTTTTAGGTGGTTTTTCGCTGTTATATCCTGTCTTTTGGGTCAACGCCTTAGTATTTGTATTTGCTGCCGCATGCGCAGGGGTTCTTCTACACAAGGGTCTTCCGATCGTGATGCGTATTTCAGAAGATAGAGCGTTTTTCTTCGAAGGGGCGATTCTCGCAGTCGCGCTCGTTTATCTTGTCTCAACGCGTGTCGCAACGGTAATTATTTGGTCGTTGGGTATAGGGCCAGAATTTATTGGCGGATAATAGGTAGAGACTAAATCGAGCCGCAAATGCTCTCATGAGATTTGCGGTTTTTTTATACCTAAGATTCGTAGCCGGCATTGTTTTAAACAATATATTGTTGTTTGTTATTAAAAATGCCTATATATTGTGTTTTGCATTGGTTCACATCTACTAAATAGACACGTAAGAATGTCTCTGAATTAGTTGTGCTAAGAGAGAATCTGGTGAAAATCCAGAACTGACGCGCAGCGGTAATTGGGAACGAAAGCGACATAATGCGAAGCAAGATAGCTACACGCATTAGGCACTGGAACGTAAAATTCTGGGAAGTCGTCGCTGTAGGATAATCGTTAGATTTAACACACGCCCATAAGTCCGAAGACCTGCCAAAGCAACCCATTTATCACAAGATAAATGGGCTTTCATACCTTCGCGACTATAGGGTGATCGAAAGACAGCATTATTGGCAATGGCAGCTTTATTGGTTGTCTCACTGTGTGTGCTGTTCATATAGATTTTTATGGCGAAGGGTTATTGGTCTAGTTGACCGAAACGCGATGAGAATTAATTATGACAACTCCAAATGCACTCTCTGATCCTAATATCAAACCAGTCTCAAACACTTCTAATTTCCAGCTTAAAGTGATCAAGCGCGATGGGACTCTCGATTCATATAATAGTGACAAAATAGCAGTCGCAATCACCAAAGCAATATTGGCCGCAGAGGATCATGATCATGCGGATGCAAGCCACGTTAAGCAGCTTGCCGATCAGATTGTAAGTGGTATTCATGGTCGCTTTGAAAAGCAATATCCATCTGGCGGCTCGATCAATATCGAGGATATACAAGATCAAGTTGAGCTAGGCTTGATGCGCCAAGGGATGCAGAAAGTTGCACGGGCTTATGTTTTGTACCGTGAGGAGCACGCTCAGCAGCGTAAAGATCAACAGCCTAGCGAAGAGGCACATCCTCACTTCAAAATGCAACGCAATGATGGCTCTGAGGCGCCATTAAACATTGGTCGTATTCGCGCTTTGATTTCTCAGGTGTGCAGAGGCCTTGAAGGCGTTGATGCAGATCATTTATTAGATTCGAGCTATCGCAACCTGTATCACGGCATTAAAGAGGAAGATATTGGTACAGCGCTTATTATGGCTGCGCGACCTTTGATCGAGTCAGAGCCGAATTATTCGTTTGTTAGTGCAAGGTTGTTGTTGGATTCGTTAATGAGCGAGGTGGGTAAGGCATTGAATGTTTACTTGCCTGCTGCGATAGAAGATGCGAGTAATGCGTATGCTGAAATATTCGAAGCGGGCATCCGTTTTGGCATTCAAGAAGAGCTTATCGATTCTAAGTTAGATTCCTTCAATATAGAGATGCTTGCCGATGCGCTCAAACCAGAGCGTGACAACCAGTTTACCTATTTAGGGTTACAGACTTTATACGATCGTTACTTTATTCATCATGAAGAAACGCGTATTGAATTGCCGCAAACCTTTTTTATGCGAGTCGCAATGGGGCTCGCGCTAAATGAGGATGACCCTACAGCCCGTGCAATTGAATTTTATGACCTCTTGTCATCGTTTGATTATATGAGCTCAACCCCCACCTTGTTCAATTCCGGAACGTTAAGACCTCAACTATCATCGTGCTATCTGACCACTGTTCCAGATGACTTGAGCGGTATATATGACGCTTTGCGTGACAATGCCTTGCTCTCAAAATGGGCAGGTGGATTGGGTAATGATTGGACTAATGTTCGCTCGCTAGGCGCGCACATCAAGGGAACTAATGGCCAGTCTCAGGGGGTCGTGCCGTTCCTTAAAGTTGTAAATGACACGGCTGTTGCAGTGAACCAAGGCGGTAAACGCAAAGGAGCCGTTTGTGCATACTTGGAAAGCTGGCATTTAGATATCGAAGACTTTCTCGATCTTAGAAAAAATACAGGGGATGAGAGACGTCGCACACACGATATGAACACCGCTAATTGGATTCCAGATCTTTTTATGAAGCGCGTGTTTGAGGAGCAAGATTGGACCTTGTTTTCTCCTAATGATGTTCCAGACCTGCACGACTTAACTGGTCAGGCATTTGAAAAGCGTTATGAAGAATATGAGCGTAAAGCTGAAATCGGGGAGATTAAACTCTCTAAGCGTATTCCCGCATTAGATCTATGGCGTAAAATGCTCTCGATGCTATTCGAAACTGGGCATCCATGGATTACTTTCAAAGATCCTTGCAACATTCGTTCGCCGCAGCAACACGTTGGCGTAGTGCATTCTTCCAATCTCTGCACTGAGATTACGCTCAATACCAGTGAAGATGAAATCGCCGTGTGCAATCTTGGTTCTATCAACCTTGTGAATCACATTCAGGACGGCGAGTTGGATAGAGAACGTCTCCAAAAGACGATCCGAACTGCTATCCGAATGCTTGATAATGTGGTCGACATTAATTACTACGCATGTCCACAGGCCGAAGCATCTAATTTACGACATCGTCCTATCGGCCTCGGTTTAATGGGTTTTCAGGATGCTTTATATAAACTGGGTATTCCTTACTCGAGTGCTGAAGCTGTTTATTTTGCTGATCAATCTATGGAGCTTATTTCGTACTATGCACTAGAAACTTCGAGTGCATTAGCAAAGGAACGTGGAGCCTATGAAAGTTTTGAAGGCTCACTATGGGATCAGGGCATTCTTCCTATCGACTCGCTTTATAAACTCAGCCAAGAGCGCGGCGAGCGTTATACCGTTTGTGATTACAGTCAAACCTTAGATTGGGATGGCCTGCGTCAGAAGATTAAAAAGGAGGGAATACGCAACTCAAATGTGATGGCTATCGCGCCAACCGCGACGATCTCCAACATTATTGGTGTGTCGCAATCGATTGAACCGACCTATCAAAATCTATTTGTTAAATCCAACCTGTCCGGTGAATTTACGGTTGTGAATCCATGGCTTGTTGAGGCGCTCAAACGTGAAAATCTTTGGGATGCAGCGATGGTCAATGATCTTAAATATTTCGATGGCAGTGTTAAGAAAATTGATCGTATTCCAGAGAACATCAAGGCACTGTATTCAACTGCTTTCGAGATAGAACCGCATTGGTTAGTGGAAGCGGCAGCACGTCGTCAGAAATGGATTGATCAAGCACAGAGCGTGAATCTTTATATGTCGGAACCCTCAGGTAAAAAGCTGGACAACCTCTACAAAACGGCGTGGAGCCGCGGTTTAAAAACGACCTATTACTTACGTTCGCTGGGTGCAACGCACACTGAGAAAAACAGCACGCCAGTTGATCAAGGGGTTGCTGAGCAAACTTCGACGGTAGTTGGAAGTGCTAGCCAAAACGAAGTTCAGGGAAGCTTATCAAATCACAATCCGCAGACTACTCAGAAAGCGGGAGATGATTTTGAGTTGGCGAAAGGGCAAGAAGCGCCAAAGATGTGTTCAATTCTCGAACCCGACTGCGAAGCTTGCCAATAAGTTTGAGCGCATTGAAACCGAATTATATTTGAGGACCTACTATGTCATTCACCAACAAAAAAACAAGTACAGCAACGCCAAATTGGGATGACCCGCTTGCAGCGGCAATCCCTTCACAGGCACAACCAAGTATCGTCACGAACATCGCAGATCATGCGAAAGAAGAGGAGTTCGTACTCGAAGCGCTTCCTCCCGTGCGTATGGAAGATAAGCGCGTTGTAAATGGCGAAGCTGATGTGAACCAACTCGCGCCATTCAAGTATCCTTGGGCTTGGCAATATTTCTTGAACGCTAACAAAAATCACTGGACGCCTTTAGACGTAAATATGTCGCAAGATGTTCATGACTATCACCATAAACTTACGGTCGAAGAGCGCCATGTTTTTGAGAACGTACTCGCGTATCTGACAACCTCAGATATCTTAGCGATGCGGAATATTGGCCTTGCGGTCATGGAGAAAATGAGCGCGCCAGAACTACAAATTTATCAAGCACGTCAGGTGTTTGAAGAGGCGATGCATACATGGACGTATCAGCACTGTATCGAAACCATTGGTTTGGATCAGAGTGAGATATACAACCGCTACCGTGTTGTTCCTGAAATCTACAGCAAGATTCGACTCGCAAATCGCCGCTTAAATGCAGTGTTGACGACAGAGATGGATCTTAAAAATCGTGATGATCTCGAACAGTTTATGCTCTCATATACGTTCTTTGCTGGCGTATTCGAAGGGTGTTGGTTTTATAACGGATTTAGCCCGATTTTTGCACTTCAACGACGTGGCTTAATGAAAGGCACGGCAGAGCAGTTGCAGTACATTATGCGAGACGAAGTAATGCACGCGGCCTTTGGTATTAAGGTGGTTAAACAGATTATGGTGGAAGAGAATATTTCTCTTGATCCAAAAGCTGTGAAACTAATGTGGGAAGAGTCTGAAGCGGCGGAAAAAGCCTATGCGGGTTATTTACTTCGAGATCCGATTTTGGGCTATACAGCAGAGGATCACGTTGAGCAATTCAGGTTTATTGCGAACCGAAGAGCGAAACAGTTAAAACTTGAGCAGCCATTCCCTGGAGCTCAAAACGCCTTACCTTGGCTGGATGAGCAAGCTGCCTTACGCAAAGAGAAGAACTTCTTTGAAACGCGTGTCACTGAATATCAAACCGGCGCTTCATTATCGTGGTAGCGAACCATTAGAAGGCTGCTTAAGCGATTAATAGCAGATAAACTTAGTTGAATTTCGCAACAAGTTTATCTGCTACTAAAGATTTGCTAATTTTTCTTGTAGATCTTTTTTGAGAACATTTGGCTCTGTGACCCATATAGTCGAGTCTGTGCCAGGAAATACTCCAATCTCTAGTCCATCTTTTTCTAGACCGACGACCCATTTATTAAAGAAATCTGGAAGAGATATACTCAAGGCTTCAAGCTCTGATTCATTTTTTGCGTAGGCCAGAGCTAATTCTTCGGTCGGCCAAATCGGCAAGTACTCAAAATTTTCATCTTCAGAAAATATCTTTAGAAATTGCTTATCATTGTTCACGAGAATCCAGATCTCACGTTCCTCAACCACATAGCTTATGGTGAAGTCATAGCGACCTTCGCTATCCATTTCATAGATTGCTTGCATATTCTCTTGATCCATCTTTTAACTCTCTTTGCGATATATTTTTTAGCGAAGCGAACAAACGCTCGATACGTTTTAAATTTAAGTGGGATTATACGGCTTAGGCGACCATCTGCATCGCTATCCAAACCGCTTTTAAGGCAGGTTTCTTTTTGCCTTCAATTTCAATCGTGACATCCATTTTAAACATATAACGTCCCGGTGCTTTTTCTTCTGCATGTGTTAGCTTTGCTTGCGCACGAATACGACTACCTACTTTTACGGGATGCATAAAGCGTACTTTGTCGAATCCATAGTTCACACCCATGAAAGTACCCTCGATCATGTATGCAAAGCGTTGCGCGAAGTGCGGCAGCATCGATAGCGATAACAAACCATGAGCGATGGTCGATCCGAAAGGTGTGTTTTTCGCTTTCTCCTCATCAACGTGAATGAATTGGTGGTCGAGAGTGCAGTCAGCGAATTGATTGATTTGTTCTTGGGTTACGGTGAACCAGTCTGTCGGTGACATTTCTATACCGATGCAGTTATTCAGGTCTTCTTTTCTTATTACTTTCATCAACCGTCTCTGTATATTTTTTTACTGGTTTAGTTGCGGCGCGGTTAAGTTCAATATCTTAAATTGAGTGGTTTGAATCACCGTGTCAATGCTACAAAGATTATCAGGGCTGGTTATTTAATGATCTAATCCGAGCGATTCATCGTGATTTTCGAACAATAAAAAGCAAATACGGAGAATATCGTGATGGAGAGTCAGTTCAGCAGTATTAAGTATTATTCTTTGGGAGTTTTACTCCTGATTTTGTCAGTGATGGTTTCTAGCGCAAAAGCAGATGAAGCGCGTTTCTTTAATAAATTTGAGTGGCATGAAGTTAACGACGGCATCAACACAGGTTGGGAGCCTCGGGCGGGGCTGGCCGCTGTCAACTTGCGTGGAAATTTTTATGTTATTGGTGGGCGGATTCCCAATCAGTTTCCTTTGACTTTTGGCGATAGCGAATTTCGTAATGATGTCTGGAAGAGTGGAGATGCAGGCCAGACATGGTTGCCTGCTTCACTCGAAGGAGAGGCGCCTTGGGCCGCGCGCGCTTACTTTCAAGCTGTAACGAAAGGGCGTTACATGTATGTGATCGGGGGCCAAGATTCGACGGCAGTGCCGAATGATTGTCCACCAAGTGATGGAGGTCAGCCACTGTTTGATATTCCTAGCGATGGTGGATTCCCAAGTGACGGTGGGTTCCCTGGTGATGGTGGATTCCCTGGTGATGGTGGGTTCCCTGGTGATGGTGGGTTCCCTAGTGATAGTAGGTTCCCTGGTGATGGTGGGTTCCCTGGTGATGGTGGGTTCCCTAGTGATGGTGGGTTC
>NZ_LWFH01001821.1:0-2104 GCF_001635725.1 Oleiphilus sp. HI0066 | reverse complement strand
CATGAGAATTACCACAAACTGATTCGTGCCAGCCGAGAGAATCCTCAACGATCGAAGCGAAAATTCGCCCCATATCTGAATACAAGCAATTGCCTTTTGTGAGTTTAAATGTGTGCTGGCACTTGAGGGTATCAGGCGCGTTGTAGCGCTCTAATAAGTCCTCGGGGTTATAAAACAACATTCCAACGTTGGCGCCGCCAAGTAAGTCTGTTAGTCGTAAAATCGTGCCTTTACGTAAGCGAAAAGACCAATGTGAGCCTTCCGCAATTTGAGTGGTGTAAGAAATAGAACGGATGTACTCGCTCATAACTTGTCCTTACTTTCTTTTTTAATAGATGTAGCCGCGCAAAACACGACTGATTGCTAATGTCTCTTATTACTTCGATCTAAATAGGCTTATGCAACCTGTTGCGGAACAGGCCGAATGTCATCATCGATTTCTCGATATAGGTCATGATCAACCTGTCCTACCGCCAAATCGTAGGTAATGCCCGCGCCAAAGCGCTGAGGCGCTTGCTCGTCATGACGTAACTTATCGAAGACCCACAAACGTGTGCCAAGATAAAAACCTTCTTTCAGGTCATGTGTGACCATGAAGATAGTCAGCTTGTGCTCTTTCCATAGCTTGAGCACCAATGCGTGCATATCTGCACGTATACCCGGATCAAGCGCACCAAAAGGTTCATCCAATAACAGAATTCTCGGTTTACCAAGCAAGGCTTGTGCAATGGCCAAACGCTGCTTCATGCCACCAGATAACTCATGCGGGTATTTGTCGACCGCATAACTCAAGCCAACTTGATCTAGTATTTCTAAGGCTTCTTTTACCGCTTCTCTTCGCGCTTTGCCGAACAGCAAACCCGTAAAACCTTTACGCTGAAAACCTTTGCTTGTCACAACGTTTTCTAAAACCGTCATGTGCGGAAACACCGAATACTGCTGAAACACAATGCCCCGATCAGCTCCGGGTTCATTCGGGATAGGTTTGCCATCGAGCAAGATTTCTCCGCGGCTTGGCTCAACAGTTCCCAGTAACATGTTTAAGAAGGTGCTTTTGCCGCAGCCAGACGTGCCAACTAAGGTGACAAATTCACCCTGCTGTACGGTAACATCGAGCCCTTCAAGAACGACATTGTCGCCATAGGTTTTCCAAACCTTGTTCACCTGAAGCATCGGGGTATCAGACGTTTTTTCTATTGCTGAAGAATCAATCATGCTCATTGTCTTATGCTCTCTCATTCCAAGGGAACAACGTTTTGTTCAAGTGCTTTAAGCCTTGATCGATAAAGAACGCGAGCACAGTAATCCATGCGACATACGGCAAGATCACATCCATCGCCATATAACGTCTTACCAAGAAGATGCGGTAACCAAGCCCATCGGTTGAGGCTACGGCTTCAGCAGCAATCAGAAACAGCCACCCAGCACCTAACGATAAGCGCACTGCATCAATCAGTTTTGGAAGGATTTGTGGCAGTACCACACGCATTAAAATCTGACTCGTATTGGCACCTAAAGTCTGTGCTTTAACGAGTTGCTCGGGCGGAATCTCTTGTGTTCGTCGTTGAATATCACGCGAAATAAACGGCGTAATGCCGATGGCAATCAAGACAACTTTCGAGAGCTCACCTAGACCAAAAACGATGAACAAAATTGGCAGGATGGCTAAAGGAGGAATCAGTGAAACAACCGTCAGTAAAGGAGATACCCAAGCGGTAAACAAAGGCAAAGCGCCCGTTATTACTCCAACAAACAAGCCAATGGCCGCAGCGATTAATACACCTAGGCCAAGACGTGTGAGACTACTCGCTGTGTCCTGCCAAAAAACATAGTCGCCTGTGCGCTTGCTCGGTTCCAAGGCCATTCTTGATAAACCATCTCCAATCTGACTAAAACTCGGGAGGAGCTTGTCATTAGGATTCACTTCTAAACGCGCATCCGAACTCACCATATAAAGCACGATCATTAGCACGAAAGGTAGCAAGCCTAAGAACACTTTGAATGTTCTATCTGGCGTCTGGTTTATCAGTTTCTTCATGGCCTTGGCCTCACATCAATACAGGCATTCGTTTATGCTCTATAGCTTGCCGTCAGCAGCCATCTG
>NZ_LWFH01001820.1:0-756 GCF_001635725.1 Oleiphilus sp. HI0066 | reverse complement strand
GATGGTTCGAGCTTGAGCTTGGTAACGACCATATATTTCTTCTAATGCGTCAGAAATTTCACCAACAGTGGCTCGTAAACGAGCAGCTGCGACGCTTAAAGCAAGTAGGTTTCCGTCACCGGTTTTTGCTGCAGATGTGAGGGCATTAAGTGCAGCTTTGACGGCGTCATTGTCACGCTCTGCTTTGATTTTCTCAAGGCCTTTGATTTGTGATTCGCGCACTGCAAGGTTGTCGACCTCTAAAATATCTAGCTCTTCTTCTTCCGCAAGTTGATATTTATTAACGCCTACAATGACATCTTCGCCACGGTCGATGCGTGCTTGCTTTTTAGCTGCGCTTTCTTCTATGCGCATTTTAGGTAGGCCTTGCTCAATCGCTTTAGCCATACCACCGCTTTCTTCAATTTCTTCGATCAGAGCCCATGCTTTATCCGCAATTTGTTGTGTGAGCGACTCCATCATGTAAGAACCACCCCAAGGGTCAGCTACTTGAGTAATGCCTGTCTCTTCTTGAATGATGATCTGGGTGTTGCGGGCAATGCGAGCAGAGAATTCTGTCGGAAGTGCGACCGCTTCATCAAGCGCATTGGTATGAAGAGATTGTGTGCCGCCAAATACTGCAGCCATCGCTTCGATAGTTGTGCGAATCACATTGTTATACGGGTCTTGTTCGGTGAGCGACCAACCAGATGTTTGAGAGTGTGTGCGTAGCATCGATGATTTTGGATTGCTTGGCGAAAACTCTTGCATGATGCG
>NZ_LWFH01001819.1:0-1391 GCF_001635725.1 Oleiphilus sp. HI0066 | reverse complement strand
TAACGACATTAACGGTTTTGCGGCCAAACAATTAATAGCATCAGGTTTGTCAGCAACAACGAACACAATGCTAACGGAGCGCGTAAATGCACTTAGGAATTGACCTAGGCGGAACAAAAACCGAAATCATGGTATTAAACGCTGATAACAAGGCCGTCTACAACAAGCGCGTTGCGAGCCCACAAGGCGATTACACAAAAACATTGACCAATCTCTCCTCACTTATCCTCGAAGCAGAGAAATCACTCGGACAGAGGTGCACGATAGGAATAGGGATCCCTGGCAGCATATCGCCAACTTCAGGCTTGGTGCAAAACGCTAACTCAACCTGGCTAATTGGCAACAACCTTAAACAAGACCTCGAGTGTAGCATTGGTCGACCTGTCGCTTTAGCAAATGATGCTGATTGTTTCACGCTCAGCGAAGCATCAGATGGAGCAGCGAAAGATCAAACCTGTGTTTTTGGTGTAATACTCGGAACTGGAGTGGGTGGTGGAATCTGCATCAATCAACACATTCTGGTAGGCCCAAATGCGATTACAGGAGAATGGGGTCATAACGTCATGCCAGCACCTCTGCAAACTAATTCTAATGCTGCCCAATGCTATTGCGGAAAAACACATTGCATAGAAACCTATCTCAGCGGCCCAGCATTCGTTAGACGCACTATAGAAACAACCGGAGCGGAGGCCTCTTCAGTACAAGAACTTTTAAAGCTAAGTACTGAAGACACACAGATTAAAGATGCATTTGAACGTTACTACGAAGGATTAGCGTATGCTTTAGCCCAAGTCGTTAACGTCTTAGACCCCAATGCAATTGTTCTTGGAGGAGGACTAAGCAATCTTCGTGATCTGTATATCGAGGTTCCTAAACGCATTAAAAAATATGTATTTTCAGAACAATTTGAAACACCAATACAACCCGCAAAATATGGCGATGCAAGTGGCGTAAGGGGCGCGGCTTGGCTAGGAAGATAGCTCGAAGCTAGATCATTGAGAAATAGCGATTCCAATCAAACATAGGTCCTGGGTCTGTTTTTCTTTCTGGCGCAATATCACTATGACCAACAATATTATCTTTCGAAACTATTGGGTACTCATCCATTAGTGCACGCGTTAAGTGAACTAAAGACTCGTATTGCGCATCAGTAAAAGCATCATCATCCTGCCCTTCAAGCTCAACACCAATGGAATAATCGTTACAGTTTTCCCGACCACAGAATGTGGACACACCAGCATGCCAAGCGCGATCTAAACACGACACAAACTGCGTAACACGCCCATCACGTCGAATATAAAAATGAGCCGATACTTCCACTCCACGAATTTCATCGAAAAAAGGATGCATATCGTGGTCGAGGCGATTGAGAAAAAAGTCATCCACCTCAT
>NZ_LWFH01001818.1:0-995 GCF_001635725.1 Oleiphilus sp. HI0066 | reverse complement strand
AACGAATATAGCGCCACGATTCTTTAGGTCATCCACAACAAAACGGTTATGAACAACTTCGTGACGCACATACACTGGCGCTCCGAATACCTCTAATGCACGATTAACGATCTCAATCGCGCGATCGACACCAGCACAAAATCCTCGGGGGTTAGCAAGTTGAATTTGCATGAGTTGAACTATGATCCCTAAATAGTTTCTATCGAAACGATCTTAACCTTGAACGTTAATGTATCGCCAGCTAGCGGATGGTTGAAATCGACCACCACTTCTTCGTCGTCAAACTGCTTTATAACGCCAGGCAACTCAGACTGACTCGCATCAGCAAAAGAAATGACTAGGCCTTTTTCAAGTTGCATATCTGCTGCGAAGTCGGAACGTTTAAAGGTTTGAACATTATTTGGATTTGGCATCCCAAACGCTTTTTCTGGAGTCACGAGCCAAGCCCCCTCCTCACCTTCTTTCATGCCATCAAGGCAGGACAAGAAGCCATCGGGTAATTGACCATCACCATACTCAAATGTCGCTGGGTTAGCGTCAAAATTAGAATCGACGACTGAGCCATCTTGCAGGCTCAAAGAAAAATAAAGCGTGACACGTGTGTCCGCAGAAACAACTAAACTCACGTTTTTAACTACCTAAATGGAACGTTAAACAGAAACGAAATCGCTCTCTAGTATATGACTCGAGACTATATTGCCCGAGACTCAGAACGACTCTTTGGTTTTGGGTTACCGTCTTCGTCCTTGCTACGGAACATATCTAATACCAACATTGCGGCACCAACCGAGATAGCGCTATCTGCAATGTTGAAGGCTGGAAAGTGATAATCGTTCCAGTAAAAATGAAGGAAATCGACAACATGGTATTTAATCTCGCGCTTATCTGGCCTTTACAGCACGCAGGGCTTGCGCTGGCTACTGCAATGTCGGCTTGGTTAAATGCAATTTGTTTATTGGTGGTTTTGAAGCGACAAGGCGTTTACAAGTCAGGTA
>NZ_LWFH01001817.1:0-661 GCF_001635725.1 Oleiphilus sp. HI0066 | reverse complement strand
ACACGCTTATAAATATAAAAGGCGACTCATTAGGTCGCCTTTTTACTATCTGAACTAAGCCAAATCTGGTGCTAAAACTCAGTATTAATCTCAACTTCTTTTTCGCCAAATTTCAGATAAAAACACGATTTTCGGTGGGTATGACACGCCGCTCCTGTTTGATCAATCATTGCTAGCAAAACATCACCATCACAATCGGTGCGCAATTCTTTTAATTGCTGAGCATGACCAGAACTCTCCCCTTTTCGCCAAAGACTTTTGCGCGACCTAGACCAGTAACACATCCGTCCAGTAGCGATAGTTTCTTCTAGCGCATCGCGATTCATCCAAGCAAACATCAAAATCGACTTAGTCTCAGCATCTTGCGCAATTACCGGAATCAACCCTTGCTCATCAAAGGTTAATTCCTCAATGACGGTCGCGATAGGGAATGTTGTTCCCTCTTCTTGCGCTTCAATCTCTTTAAACCATGCTTTCATATTTGTCGTTCGCTGCTTCGAGGCTATAGAGCATATGAAAGAGTTGCTCACATGCTCTGAAATTTAGTAAGTATATTAAAGTTGGCGAATGCTAGATGACACATCAATAAAAAGCAATGTCTGCACTTCTTCAAGAAAAAGTCTCATCTGTAGCAACAAAGCAGGCTTTTCAGGCGAGCCTA
>NZ_LWFH01001816.1:0-747 GCF_001635725.1 Oleiphilus sp. HI0066 | reverse complement strand
TAGGCGATATATTACTCATGCCTACCAAATAATAATCACGCAGCGGAGGCATGCATGAGCGACGCACTTAAAGGACGTAGTTTCACTAAATTACTGGATTTTTCTCAAGCAGAGATTGCAGATCTTCTTGAGCTATCTGCCGAGTTAAAAGCGGCGAAAAAAGATGGCACAGAAACACAAGCACTCCGAAATAAAAACGTTGCCCTAATATTTGAAAAAGCATCAACACGCACACGATGCGCTTTTGAAGTGGCTGCTTTTGATCAAGGTGCGAATGTCACATATATAGGCGGCGGCTCGCAAATGGGTGAAAAAGAAACCGTTAAAGATACTGCTCGTGTTTTAGGCCGCATGTATGATGGCATAGAGTTTCGAGGATTTCGCCAAAGCGACGTCGAATCACTTGCAGAATTCTCTGGCGTTCCAGTTTGGAACGGCCTCACTGACGAATTTCATCCCACGCAAATTCTTGCCGATTTTCTAACCATGCAAGAACACAGTGACAAAGCCTTAAAAGACATTAAATTTGCTTACCTTGGTGACGCTCGCAATAACATGGGAAATTCTTTGATGGTCGGCGCTGCAAAGATGGGTATGAACATTAGCCTAGTCGCGCCAGAGGGATATCATCCAGAAGAATCACTCGTAGAACGTTGTGAAGCCATTGCCTCTGAGAGCGGAGCCAGTATCACTCTTACCAGCGATGTTGAAGCCGGTGTTAAAGATGCAGACTTTATCTATACAGAC
>NZ_LWFH01001815.1:0-988 GCF_001635725.1 Oleiphilus sp. HI0066 | reverse complement strand
TGATGAGCAACCTGAAGCAATGTTCCCAGTTGTACGAGAGATCATCGAACCAGGCAAGAATGCAAGTGCTGCGGCCTTGTTTACCGCGAAATATCGCTTGCAAGAATTGAAAGCAAAATGCGATGCGATTGTTGCAAAATATGATTGTTTGCTAACGCCGACGGCAGGGCGCTTCTTTACAGTTGATGAGCTACTTGAAGAGCCTGTTTTGCGTAACAGTCAGTTGGGACATTACACCAACTATATGAACTTGCTAGACATGAGTGGCTTAGCCATTCCAACAGCCTTCACGGATCAAGGTTTACCTTTTGGCGTGACTTTAGTGGGCCCTGCCTTTGCTGATCGTGCATTGCTGTCCATCGCTAAACGCTTTGAGACATTGTTTGATCTTCCACTCGGCGCTTCAGATTTATCTCGCGAGCGCACAGAAGCCGCACAGGTATCGACAACACAGACGGTAGATGTACTTGTATGTGGTGCGCATTTGGAGGGCTTGCCATTGAACTGGCAGTTGAAGGAGCGCAAGGCAGTACTGAAGTTAAAAACACAAACCGCACCTGGATATCGAATGTATGCACTTGCTGGTGGGCCTCCATTTAGACCTGGCCTAGTGTTAGATGAAGAAAAAGGGGCTGCCATTGATGTCGAGATTTGGACTGTGCCCTCTGAACAGTTTGGGAGTTTTGTTGCAGGAATACCTGCGCCCTTAGGCATTGGTAAGGTCAAACTGGCAGATGGTTCGTTTGTTAGCGGATTCATTTGCGAACCTTACGGTTTAGAAGGCGCCGAAGAAATTACGCAGCTTGGCGGCTGGCGTGCTTACATGGCGACAAAATAAGCCTAGCCTGATCATTTTTTGATTAGGCTCTGGATGTTTTGGTATGTCAGGCAACCATTATGCAAGCTTCACGACAAGGCCAAAACTGTTATCTCATCGTAAGCTCACTCATACTAGTAAAAGTTCAATGTTCAATGCTTGGTGTGAGTG
>NZ_LWFH01001814.1:0-1451 GCF_001635725.1 Oleiphilus sp. HI0066 | reverse complement strand
TAAAGCTATCCGTTGCTCAGCGGCTTGTATAACTGCTTAATGTGCTGGCTAACGGAAATTGCGTAGGTGCTTACCAGCCGTTTTCACCGTTTGCATCACCCATATTCTCATCAGCAAAGTTGTAAGCAGCTTGGAGAATATCGCGTGAAGCAATCAGGCTTGCACGATAGTTATTGATCGTGGTTGTATCGGCAGTAGAAAGTACAGGTGCATCACCTAGGTTGGTGTTGATTGTTTCAATGTCTGTGATACTGATTAGTGCATTCGGGTTAAATTGAAGGCCCATAACAAAACCTTTCAACTCTGACCAATGTTTCGCGTGATTGCGGAAACTGTAATCATTCGTACCGAAATCGTTCATGTCTTGAAGCGTGTCGTTGATATAGTGAACAGCTGTTGCCGCGTACACTTTTTCCCAGTTGTTAACGATGATGTCGCGTTGCGCTTCCAGTTCGACTAGGTCAACATCAGCACCACTTTCAGTAATCAAGCTGCGACCTGTTACGAAGGCATCAAAGATAGCTGTAGTGAAATTAGTTTTAGCATCATCCGAGCTACCAAAATCGCGTTTTGCGGCATTAACTGCTGCTGCGAAGTTGATTTCTGAACGCAGGTCAATTTCACCGTCGCCATTTGTGTCGAAGTAACCTTCACCACGTGGGTTGCCCTCTGCAGAGCTGTGGTTGCGGATCTCAGCGTCGGTGTATAGGTCGTAGTCACGTGCTGCGCCGAAGTAGCCGAATGCTTCGTCCCAAGCATGTTCTAGCCCTGAGTAAGGCTTAGGAACACCGCTTTTCACGGTTTGCTCTGCACTTGCGTTGATACCTTTGCCATTACCAAGATCATCGCTTAAATAGTCACCCGTACCTTGAGAGTACGCTACTGACATGAGCAAGAACTTGTTGGTAAGTTGTTGCAGGTCAACACCTGTAACTGTCAAATAAGGAGGTAGTGCGTCACCCGCATCTACAGGGTTGAGGCGTACGCTTGGATCAACAGCATTTGCTGCAACGATACCGAATAGGTATTGAACAAACTCGTCTGGTGTTGGGTTTGCGTCCAGACCTGTTGCCCAGCCGCGCAGAGTAGTGTGGCGTAGGCTGTTGTCTTCACCAGCAATTTTTTCTTTCAGGTCTTTTCCAGTGGAAATGTCGCCGTAGGTTGGGCCTGGGCTAAGCGTTTCTGCGCCTTTGGTCAAAAGGTAATTGGTGTTATCAATATCACCGCCAGAATTAGCGTCATATAGAGCATTTAATTCATCCAGCACATCGCTAGCTACTGTGGCCGTAGCGAAATCGCCAGCGATTAGACTTTTCAAATCTGAAATTAATACTTGGCGCGCTGTTTGACCAGAATAGGAAATACTACTTTCGCCTGCTTCAAACTGGCTTTCAAAAGAATAGGCAGGTTGAGCGGAAGAACCGCCTCCATCGCTGCTACTGCAGCCAGCA
>NZ_LWFH01001813.1:0-552 GCF_001635725.1 Oleiphilus sp. HI0066 | reverse complement strand
CTCGTGCTCAGCGTTCCAGATAACTGAGTTTGCGCTCCGTCTTCCAGTAGGGTCATCTGACTTGGAGGCGGCGCGATGATAAGCGGCGCATCATTGGTGCCTGTCACAGTCACCGTGACAAAAGATGTTGCTTTGGCACCTTGTGAATCTTCCGTTTCAACAGGAAAACTCAGCGTTTTAATCTCTCCGTCTTTCAAGGTCTGAACGTCTTGCGAACGGTTATCGATTAAAAAGCTCCATTGCCCATTCGCTTGTAGCGTGAATGTACCGAAGCTATTGGTAATGCTCTGGCCGCCTCCGCCAACGGTCCAAGTATGGGTATCCCCGCGATCTGGGTCGCCCGCTTGCAGTCGGCCACCGACCGGGTTTTGCGCGTCTTCAACCGTACTCGCAGCCTGAACTCCTCCAATGTTTGGCACATCGTTCGTACCTTCCAAATTCACAGTCACTGTTTGCTGAGAGCTATGGCCATAACTGTCGGTGACCATGATCGTGAAGGTTTCTGTTTTTGCCTGTCCCTCTCGGAGTTGATCTATGCGCCCATCAACTTTG
>NZ_LWFH01001812.1:0-933 GCF_001635725.1 Oleiphilus sp. HI0066 | reverse complement strand
ATATCAGTGACCGACAATTGCCAGACAAAGCTATTGATCTAGTAGATGAGGCTGCGAGCCAAATTCGTATGGAGATGGATTCGAAGCCAGAGTCCTTAGATAAGTTAGAGCGTCGACTCATTCAGCTCAAAATTGAACGAGAAGCTTTAAAGAAAGAAAAGGATGAAGGTTCAAAGAAATCCTTGTTAGAACTTAACAAACGTATTGAGACTGTCGAAAAAGAATTTGCCGATCTTGAAGAAGTTTGGACGTCAGAAAAAGCTGCCTTGCCAGGTTCGCAGCAAGTGAAAAGTCAGCTAGAGCAGGCGCGTGTTGAGCTTGATACAGCGCGTCGTAACGGTGATTTAGGACTTATGTCGGAACTGCAATATGGCAAAATTCCGGAGTTAGAGCGTCAGTTAGACATGGCGAGCCAGGCGGAGATGGTTGGTATGACCTTGTTACGTAACCGCGTGACAGAGGAAGAGATCGCCGAGACGGTTTCGAAATGGACAGGGATTCCTGTTTCGAAAATGCTAGAAGGCGAGAAAGAAAAGCTATTACGTATGGAAGATGCTTTGCATGAGCGCGTGATAGGGCAGCAAGAAGCGGTTAATGCGGTTGCTGATGCGGTACGTCGTTCTCGCGCAGGTTTGTCTGATCCGAATCGACCGAATGGTTCTTTCCTATTCCTTGGGCCAACAGGCGTGGGTAAGACTGAGTTGTGCAAGTCTTTGGCAAACTTCTTGTTTGATACTGAAGAAGCAATGGTTCGTATCGATATGTCTGAGTTTATGGAGAAGCACTCGGTCGCGCGATTAATCGGTGCTCCTCCTGGTTACGTGGGCTATGAAGAAGGTGGTTACCTCACTGAGGCGGTACGACGAAAACCTTATTCGGTATTGTTGTTGGATGAGGTGGAAAAGGCGCATCCAGATGTATTCAATATCCTAT
>NZ_LWFH01001811.1:0-1756 GCF_001635725.1 Oleiphilus sp. HI0066 | reverse complement strand
TGATGGCGCTGAGCCTGAGTCGATTCAAAGCGTGCTAGAAGTCGATATGCTTGCGCGTGAGCAGCGGGACTTAGACTTGGCTAAAGTCTATGACTCGATGGCTGGATACTCGCCGACCATCGGTATCATTGGTGCTGTGCTTGGTCTGATTCACGTGATGAGTAATCTTGCCGATCCAAGCCAATTGGGCGCCGGCATCGCGACTGCCTTCGTCGCAACAATATACGGAGTGGGTTTAGCTAACTTAGTATTTCTTCCGATTGCGAACAAAATACGTCATAAGGTAGAGCATCAAACTCGCTATTACGAAATGGTGATTGATGGATTGGTATCGATCGCTGAAGGTGAAAATCCTCGTTCTTTGGAACTGAAGCTTAAGGGGTATTTACACCTCGAACATGCCAAGGTCTAGGGGACGACTATGCGTCGACAACGTCGTACTACCGCAGATGAAAATCATGATCGTTGGTTAGTATCCTACGCAGATTTTATAACGCTTTTGTTCGCATTCTTCGTTGTGATGTATTCGATCTCCTCGGTTAATGAGGGGAAGTATAAGGTCCTATCAGAAACGCTAGAGGGCGTCTTCAACACCCGTCAGAAAAGTCTAGAACCAATTCAAATTGGTGAGATTAGCCATAAGTCAGAAAGTTTTAGCAAAAGCGAAGGTCTGAACCCTCTACTGGTAGGTCGTCATGAACGTTACGAATCGAACAAAGACAATATTGATGATGAACAACTAGAGTCGATAGCGGGCGAATTTGAAGATAGCTTTGCTGACTTAATATACGAAGACAAGATTTCGGTTACTTTGCTTGATGAGTGGGTAGAGATAACGCTACGCGATAACGTCGTTTTTGAAAGTGGCGATGTGATCCCTTCAGAGCAAGCTTTTGGTGTTATCAAAAAGATTGCGGGTGTATTGCGTGATCGCGGAAACGGCATTCTGATCGAGGGGCATACTGATAACCGGCGCGTCTCAAATAGTGAATTTCAGAATAATTGGGAGCTCTCTGCATTAAGGGCGACGACTTTTTTACAGCTTCTAGCGATCGAAAATATTGAAGAATCGCGCATGGTGGCTATGGGGTTTGGTCAGTATTCACCTATTGTTCGTAATGACACTCCTGAAGGTCGGAGTGATAACCGACGAATTGTTCTATTAGTCTCCCGTTCGGGCGACGTCCGCAGTACGCTTATTCGCTAACTTATCTCGTTTCATTTTCGTCAAGCGTGTTTGGCATGAGATGTGCAATATTGCGTTGTGTGTCAGATTGTTGACGTAGATATTTGCCGCTGGGTTTTAGCAATGGATGCGTGGTGTTAATATCTAATTCATTGATTTTGCAGTACAAAAAATATAATTCAGGAGTCGGAAGAACGTGCGTATTTGGGCAATAGCAAACCAAAAAGGTGGGGTTGGTAAAACCACTACGGTTGTATCCCTCGGGGGGCTCCTTGCATCGCAAGGTAAACGCGTTCTTGTAATGGATCTAGATCCGCATGGATCATTGACCAGCTATTTTGGTCATGATCCAGACACCATAGAGCAGAGTACTTTTGACCTGTTTATGCACAAGGGTAGAGTGCCAGATGGTTTGCCTGAACAACTCATTACGGCAACGTCTTGCCCAGGTCTAGATCTAATGCCTGCATCCACAGCATTAGCGACGCTTGAAAGACGTATGGTGGGTGTCGATGGAATGGGCCTGATCATATCAAAGACGCTAGCGCTGTTATGGGATCAGTATGATTT
>NZ_LWFH01001810.1:0-1529 GCF_001635725.1 Oleiphilus sp. HI0066 | reverse complement strand
TTAGGTGGGATTGATCTCGCGCCTTATTACCCAGAGCTTGGCAACGCTATTTTGTTCTGCGCGACAGAAACAAAGACACAAACAGATTTAGATAAATATCGCGATGCCATGCAACAGGCACTATTAGAAACGGAGGCTGTGTAATGTTGATTTTTGAAAAGAGTTCTCCGGGTCGTCGAGCGACCGCTCAAGCGCCAAGTAATAAGGCTGAGCTTTCTGGCATTCCTGCAGAATTTCGTCGTAAAGATGCGGCTAAATTACCTGAGGCATCTGAACTGCNAGTTGTTCGTCATTTTACGAATCTATCGCGTAAAAACTTTTCCATCGATACGCAGTTCTATCCTTTAGGCTCCTGTACGATGAAATACAATCCTCGCGGTGCACATAAAGCTGCAAGTTTGCCGGGGCATCTGGCTCGTCACCCTTTAGCGCCTCAATCGCACAGCCAAGGCTATCTTTCTTGCATTTACGAGTTGCAAGAGATTCTTAAAGAAGTAACCGGCATGGCAGGCGTTTCGTTAACACCAATGGCGGGAGCGCAGGGCGAGTTTGCGGGTGTTGCGATGATCAAGGCGTATCATGATGCACGTGGCGATACAGCTCGTCAGGAAATTATCGTTCCTGAAGCGGCGCATGGTACTAACCCTGCGACAGCGGTTATGTGTGGTTACAAGGTTCGTGAGATTCCTGTACTACCGGACGGTGATGTCGATCTTGATGCCTTGAAAGAAGCTGTGGGTCCTCAAACCGCAGGGATCATGATGACCAACCCATCGACTTGTGGAGTGTTTGAACGTCAAATCGAAGCGATTTCGAAAACGGTGCATGAAGCAGGTGGTTTGCTTTATTACGATGGTGCGAACTTGAATGCTATTTTAGGTAAGGTTCGCCCTGGAGATATGGGGTTTGATGTTTTGCACATGAACCTGCATAAAACTTTCGCTACGCCGCATGGTGGTGGCGGTCCCGGTGCTGGCCCTGTTGCTGTTGGTGAACGTTTGTTGCCGTACCTACCAACACCGATTGCAGGCAAAAAAGACGATCAGTACGTTTGGATTGATGATGACGAGTTGCCAGACAGTATTGGTCGTTTGAGTGCCTTTATGGGAAATGCTGGAATTTTGCTTCGTGCTTATGTGTACGCAGTATTGCTGGGTAGAGATGGTTTGCATCGTGTTGGTGAATATTCAACGCTTAATGCTAATTACATGGCGAAATTAATGTCCGATGCTGGTTTCAAGCTTGCTTATCCCGAGCGTCGTGCAACGCATGAATTCATTATCACCTTAAGCGAACAAGCGAAAGGCTTGGGCGTTAATGCTATGGATTTTGCGAAGCGCTTGTTGGATAAAGGCTATCATGCGCCGACCACTTATTTCCCATTATTGGTGCCTGAGTGTTTCTTAATCGAGCCGACTGAAACTGAGTCGATCGAAGAATTAGAGGGCTTCGTTCAAGCAATGGTTGAGATACAACAAGAGGCGGAAGAAAATGCTGATCTTGTTAAGCATGCACCTTACACGCAACCA
>NZ_LWFH01001809.1:0-761 GCF_001635725.1 Oleiphilus sp. HI0066 | reverse complement strand
TGTCTATCTTATTCCGATTCTAGTGGCGATTATGTAGCCCTGGTCGAAGAGCAAAGTGTAAACGATAAGGCAAGTACAATGATGTCTGCCGTTATTGATTTGCAAACCAAAGGTCCGATACAAAAACTGGCAGTAGCTTGTGCGGGGTTAAAAGTTGAAGATCGCTGTTATATAGAAGATTTAACGATAAAAAGAATAACTCAAGAACAAAAAATTAGTGCATAGAGAGGTTAAGCGCTGCTGNGATAATGAAAGCAGCGCTTGAGATGCTTAGCGTGTAGGAAGAACGTCCTTCAATTTCGCATGCATATCTAGAATAGCTTTCTCTGTAGTTTCCCAATCAATACAACCATCTGTCACAGATACGCCGTATTCCAGCTCTTCTAAGTTTTCAGGAATTGATTGATTCCCGAAATTAATATTACTTTCGATCATCAATCCAATGATTGACTTGTTACCGTCAATAATTTGATTCGTAGCGTCTTGCATTACCAGTGGTTGCAATGCTGGATCTTTGTTTGAGTTTGCATGGCTACAATCAATCATAATATTGCTTGCCAGATTTGCTTTCTCTAGAGCTTGTTCGCAGAGCGCAACGTTCACGGAATCGTAGTTTGGCTTACCGCCGCCGCCACGCAATACAACGTGTGCGTATGGGTTACCTTTTGTACGTACAATTGAACATTGGCCTTCATGGTTGATTCCCAGGAAGCTATGAGGGTGTGCGACTGATCCAAGTGCATTGATTGCTACACCAAGTC
>NZ_LWFH01001808.1:0-1265 GCF_001635725.1 Oleiphilus sp. HI0066 | reverse complement strand
GAGTTAGATGAATGAAGCATCTAGTCCTTGGGGGTGTTAAGTCTGGAAAAAGTCGATATGCAGAGACTCTTGCTGCAGATGTAGCTAGCAAAACTAAATTTAACGTTGCATTAGTCGCAACCGCACAAGCTCTTGACGAAGAAATGACTCAGCGTATTAGCAAGCATCAAATCCAGAGACCGGATAATTGGGTGGTGATCGAAGAGCCTGTCGATCTTGCTAAAGCTTTAAGAGATTTAGATGCAGACCCGAGCGTAGGTGTTATCGTGATTGATTGCCTAACACTATGGTTGACCAATTTGCTTGTAAAACCTGAGGTTGTTGACCATAAAGATTCGTTTATTTCTGTGTTTAAGGGGCAACTAGAGACGACAGATACACCTTGTATTTTGGTGTCTAATGAAACCAATATGGGACTCATTGGTATGGATAAACTTACCCGTGATTTTTGTGATGAAGCTGGACGCTTGCATCAATCCCTAGCGACTATCTGTGATCATGTGAGTTTAGTCGTCGCCGGTTTACCCCTTTCAGTGAAGTGAGCTGGTTATGTATCTTTTATCACCAGATCTGCTTTCGCCAACCTTGAGCGCATTCGCTGAGCTTTCGTTTTTCCCGATTTTTACTAATCCGGTTTACGCTTCAATGTGTGTCTTGTTGGCTTTTGTATTCGATTCGATACTTGGTGAGCCAAAAAAATATCATCCGATCGTTGGCCTTGGAAATCTTATCGCGGTCGTTGAACGAGCTTTTTATCCTGAGAATAACAATAGACCTCGATTGCTAATTAGGGGTGTGAGTGCGGCGTTTATTGTGCATAGCTCACTGTTTATTTGTATTTTGCTAGTGGTGTTGGCGCCGTCAGCGATCATAGAGAGTGATAACGTACATGTATGGTTTGGTATGCTGTCGGTCATTATCTTGTATATATGTATTGCTCCTCGCTCTTTGATTCAGCACATTTCTTCAGTCGAAACGACTCTCGCGAGTGGAAATGTTGAAAATGCTAGAGTTGCTCTTTCAAGGGTGGTCAGTCGCGATACGTGTTCGCTTGAAGAACCAGAGATTGCCAAAGCGGCGATTGAAACACTTACCGAGAACGAAAATGATGGAGTGATTGCGCCTTTGTTTTGGTTCCTTATTGGAGGCCCGATTGGTGCCGTATTTTTTAAAGTATCTAATACCTTAGATTCAATGTGGGGCTATCGTAACACTCGGTATAATTATTTTGGACGTTTCTCCGCGCGCGTCGACGACGACCTTGG
>NZ_LWFH01001807.1:0-1802 GCF_001635725.1 Oleiphilus sp. HI0066 | reverse complement strand
CGCTAGCACCAGGGTTAGCTTCCAGCGTAATCTCTATATCTTCAGAAAAGTTTAGATTCTCTCTCAAGGCATTTAACAACTGCCGGTAAAAATCCCCGCTCATTAAACTTGGGGTGCCTCCACCAAAGAAAATACTTTGCACTTCTCGGTCTTGCACATAGGCCAAATCAATATGAAGATCTTTGATCAAGCTATTCAAATAGGCAGATTCTGGGATATCTGTTTTTGCATGCGAATTAAAATCACAATACGGGCACTTCTTCACACACCAAGGCAGGTGTATATAAAGACTTAATGGAGGAAGAGAATGAGGCAAGATTACGCAGTCGTGCGAAGTTCAGGCAGAGACTGCTCAAGGAGCCGAAGTGCTGCACCTCGGTGGCTCATAGACGCTTTTTGCTCTGCGCTTAACTGAGCGGCCGAACATTCTAATTCTGGCACGATAAATACGGGATCGTATCCAAATCCTTCATTACCGCTTTGCTCAGTAGCGATACGGCCATGCCATGTTCCGTGACAAACAATGGGGGTTGGATCATCTGGGTGACGCACAAAAACAAGAACACAGTGGAATTGCGCATCGCGTTTTTCGGTCGGTACTTGAGACAATTCTCTGAGCAATTTATCAATATTACTCTGATCCGTCGCACCATCGGGATTGTCATCTGCACTATAACGCGCTGAGTAGAGACCAGGAGCGCCATTTAATGCATCGACAGCGAGACCTGAATCGTCTGCAAGCGCTGGCAAGCCGCTCTCTTTAGAGGCATGACGCGCTTTGAGAATCGCATTCTCAATAAATGTCAGTCCCGTTTCGTCTGCACCTTCAATACCGAGCTCTGACTGCGCGATGATCGTAATATTTGCAGGCGCAAGCATATTGCCGAACTCTTTTAACTTACCCGCGTTACCGCTCGCTAGTACGATTTTCATTCCGCTAGCCTCAATCGTTATAAAAATTATGTGTAAAACGAAGTCGGAACGGATCTACGACACCTTGAGGATAAATGACTGCATCAAAAGTAAGGATTTCACCCTCTCGATATTGAACTTGCCCAATGTAATAAATCGACTTTCCTTCAATGATTTGTTGGAAGTTCATATGTTGGACTTGTTGAATTTCGTTTTTAGCATTGATATCGACTAACGCACCGACTGCTTCTCGACGACCATCTTCCGAAACTTTGAGGACGCTAATATTCACCATGCCCATGGCGCGACTACGCACTAAATCATATTTACGTGCTATCTCTGGATGCAAAAAGGTACTCGTAAACGCAATGTAGTGTACCTCGTACTCCGCTCCATCTGAGCCTGTGAAAATTTTCTTTTGTTCTGCCAGAGTAAAGCTCGAAAACAACAAGACTAGGCTCATAACGACAAAACGCATTAAAACTGTATGTGTCATCATTACTTCTTCTCTATCCGGTAAACCGCAAACTCAGCGAGCAAATTAGGCCATAACTTTGCGAAGCTGTTCTCTTCGAACTCTGCATTGACCTCTAAGCGATTCAATACACGAATGCCTTTTTGTCTACACAGTATTTCGAAGTCCTTAAATGTACATAAATGGATGTTCGGCGTATTGTACCAAGTATGCGGCAAACTTTTCGACATCGGCATTTTGCCATTGAGCAGTAAATACTGCCGACAGCGCCAATAACCAAAGTTAGGAAACGTCACAATTCCTTGCTTCCCAACGCGAAGCATTTCGTCTAACAACTCATCAGGACGACGAACTGCTTGCAAAGCCTGGGTCATAATCACCGTGTCGAACTGATTATCCGAAAAGCCGCTTAATC
>NZ_LWFH01001806.1:0-1260 GCF_001635725.1 Oleiphilus sp. HI0066 | reverse complement strand
CGCCTCCAAGTCAGATGACCCTACTGGAAGACGGAGCGCAAACTCAGTTATCTGGAACGCTGAGCACGAGCGATGTCGATAAGGGCGATACTGCGACGTTTACTCCAGGCACTTTCAAAGGCACCTATGGCACTTTCACGATTGATGCCAACGGTAATTGGACATATACCCTCGATAAAGGTGCAAATGCAACGCAAGCCTTAGCGCAGGGGCAAATCGCAACCGAGAGCTTTGCCGTCGTGGCGACCGATCAGTCCGGTGCGTCGGTATCAAAAGTGATTTCCATGAATTTAGTTGGTACCAATGACGTACCAACTGTCAATGGAATCGCGACGGGCACGACTGTTGAAAATCTTCAATTGAATGCAGTTGGCTTCTTGCAAGCAACGGACGTAGACACAGGCGACAAAATTACCCAATGGCGCGTACTCAACCCCAACGGCACTTATGGCTCGCTTTCTATCGACCAAAATGGCAAGTGGATATATACCCTCGATAACAATGACGCAGATACAAAAGCCTTGAAGGCAGGTCAAACGGGTCAAGAGGCGTTTCAAGTTGTCGCGGTTGATTTAAGCGGCGGCACTTCTCAACCCTTCTCGATTAATGTCGAT
Organism: Oleiphilus sp. HI0066; assembly: GCF_001635725.1. Lineage (NCBI taxonomy): Bacteria > Pseudomonadati > Pseudomonadota > Gammaproteobacteria > Oceanospirillales > Oleiphilaceae > Oleiphilus > Oleiphilus sp. HI0066. The sequence goes on along the minus strand of NZ_LWFH01001806.1, from coordinate 646 downwards.
GTCATCGGAACGCAAAATAGAGCTCCAGGGGGCGGAGGCACTCCTCCGAGTGGCGTAACCACGACGCACCCTACGATTGTCGCGAATGTTATTGAGAATACCAAACCCAAAGATAGTGGCTCATTTTCTGGCGCACCGGGTACTGCCTTAAAAGACCCAGAGTTTAAAGCACCTGATGAAAATTCTAGTCCTACTCGTGTTGGCAATAATGCAGACAATCACATTAAGGGTACTAACAAGCAAGGTTTTATCGACGGACGCGGAGGTAACGACCGGATAGACGGAGGCGATAAGGATGATCGAATTCACGGAGGTGATGGCAACGACCAATTGAAGGGAGGAAAAGGAGATGACGTTTTAAGAGGTGGTAGCGGAAATGATCTGTTAGATGGCGGATCGGCTAATAAAGGCGATACCGCTGAGTTTACTGGAAGTCGAAGTGAGTATCGTATTGTCGATTTGGGCAATGGTCAGGGCACCATATGCACCGCCTACAACAGGATGCGCAGAGACAGATTGATAGCTTCCAACGGTTGAAGGAATTGGCGAACCAGACTGAACATTGCTATCTGTATAGGTGCCATTTGCAAAACTAAAAAATTCGATGTTCTTAACGGTATCTGTGCCGTCACGCCCAGGTATGGTA
>NZ_LWFH01001805.1:0-571 GCF_001635725.1 Oleiphilus sp. HI0066 | reverse complement strand
ACCAGAAGCGTCATTCCTTCACCTATTAAAAGCCATCAAACAACAACCAACTGATTTCAACTCAGCCTCAGCTCTAATGACGAAAATGGTTGAACAGATCCAAATCGGACTTCGCCTTAAACGTTGCGCTCTGTGCGTTCTTAGCAAAGATAAATCCAAGTTAAACATCGTATTTAAGTCGGGCATCGACGGTGACGACCCACTCGCTAGTTTTAGCACACCTATTATCAAAGGAACGATTTTTAGCGTATTGTGCGACAAACCAGCGGCTCTATGGCTTAAACCGAGCGTCAAAAAAGAAGTCTCTGATCTTGTTCCCATGAACTTTAAGCAGACGACGCAACGTGATGAAGCGTTCTTCGCTTCTATCTTTGTTAAAGGTAAGCCTATTGGTGTGGTGTATGCCGACCAAGATCCTGATCAACGCATCGATGAAGCTCAGTTCAGGTATTTCAAACTAGCGATCAAAGCATTGGAATCATCGTTAGGAACGATTAGCCAAGACGCACAAGATTCGTAATAAAAATCAAAATAAAAACAACACATGAGAACTTCTAAGCACGCCATTAAT